>NZ_JASJFE010000674.1:0-4489 GCF_030067735.1 Microcystis sp. M53598_WE2
AAACCAAACCTCTTGAGTTCCCAATCTTTGATAAACTTCTAAAACTTTCAGGCTGCCACTGGTTAAGATTATTTCTATCGCCAAATCAGGAAACTCTTTTTCTGTGAATAAACAAAAACATTCATCTGGTTCTTTTCCCGCTTCTTTTTCCTGTTTTCGCAAAGTGGTGGAACCTAATCCCCAGAAATCAATTTCAGCATATTCTAAATAAACTTCTACCAATCTACCGATATTTTTTTTGCTAACTTCGTGACGACGACTAGGAGCCATAATTTCTACCATTCCATCTAAGTAAGTAATGCGATAACTGGAACTATCTTCTAAATGTTTTAAGAGAGTTTCGTACTGTTGCCAATTAACCCCAGAAATAAACATTCTTTGTTCAGGATCATTCGCTTTTAACTCGAAATCTTCTAATCCTTGTAACCGAATCGTAGTCATCATAAAATTAATTACCTCGTCTATTTTACTTAATTACTCAGGAAGACTTATTTTGATTTCTTCTGGTCTGAATTTTAGCGCGTAAAATCCTAACTTTATAGGGATCGGCATCTTTTCGCCACAGAATCTGATAGCCTTTGATTGTAGCACAATGCTCCTCTAAACATTTTTGCCAACCCTGTAAACGTTCGATCGCTTTTCTATCTTCTAACAATCCCCAATCCTTTTCTAATTGAGTTAAGCGAAGCAATTTATCATAGTTGGGATAATCAGCCGTTACTAAAAGCTCTTTTTCGTGTAAAATTGGCGGATTAGGACTATCCCGATAATCGCGAAAACTAAAATCAGCCGAACCTAAATATACATCCATGCTAGTAGCTAAAATCGGATGAATTTCTGTATCAAAATTGGGGTAATAGAGATAGGAAATTTTGGGTTGACGAAAGGATAAACGAATAACATTAGCATTTTCTAACCGTCCGATAGTTTGACTAGCACAACCTTCATATAAGCGTAATAACATCGGTAATTTTTCCAGAATGCTAATATGAATAGTTAGGGAATAACGGGAAAGTTTGCCTAAAGAACTATTTTCACAAGTACAAGCGATCGCTGGCAGATTTCCCGCACTTATTAACACTTCTTCTGCTAAAGCGCAAGCATTGCGATAACTGCCAAATAAAGCTTTAAAATCGGCACGGGTAGCGGGGGATAATTCCCGTACTTTCGGACAGTGGCTAAATTGACTTAAAGCTAAATAAAGTAAAAGATCGGCGCGTCTTTTATCGGCAATTATCTCCCATTCTTCCGCTTCTGTTACTTGTAAAATAACTTGAAAAGCTCGTCTAAAAGTGCCAAATTCTGCCTTAATTTCTTCCTCTTGTAATAATTCTCCCGCGACGGGTAAACGTCCCTGCTGGGTGTAAAATTCCATCAGGGGAGTCAATAAATCTTCGTAATCTTCAAAGCATTTGAGATGGGTTTTAATTTTAGGAGTGGTAGCGCGGGAACGCCATCTGGATAAACGAAAAGCTTCCGCTTTTTCTTCCTCTCGAAAAACTAGATAAACTCCCAAAGTTATCGGAATAGAATCAACCCCCAAAGTGCTATCAATATACTGTTTTAGTTCTTCCTGTTGATAGTATTTTTGAAAGGTATTACGACGGGTTATAATTCCATCTTCATAGGCCATTAAACCCCGTTCGCTATCATCAATTAGAATCTGTGCTGAAACAATTAAAACTTGACGGGTTAGTTGCCAAGCTTTTAATAAGGCTTCCTGCCGTTCTTCGGCGGATTCAATAACATTAATTACATAGCCTAAATTAACAATATCAGATTCAATTAAAGGACTATCGGGACGATAATAAGGATCCCAACCTTCACTTTGATAACCCTGTTCAGCTATGCGTTCTATATCACCTCCATAACCACAACCGTAATCAAAAAAAGTGGTTTCAGGAAGGAATAATCCCGCCGCTAATGCTAATCTTGCTGGACGAGAAAGGGTTTTGCGAACAAGAGCAGCCTTGTGGCGATCAATTATTATCGATTTTTCCTTTTGTCCCTCTAGATTACAAACTAAATAATCTCCGGCAAAATCAAGGTTATGCTTTCTTAAAAGCCGTTGCCATTCCTGTTTAGTACCGATGGGATAAGAACTGTTTAAAAGTCCTAAAGCACTCTCGATTTTTGTGAGATGCTCGAATTCTTGATAAAGGGGATAGTCCCTAGTAACAAAAGTTTCTTTTCGGTGTAAAATGGGCGGATTATCGGCATTTTGATAATTCCATTCACTTAAGATTAATGTCCCCAGATCTACCACTAAACTTTTAGTTAAAGCTGGGTGAGGTTCCCGATCAAAATCGGGATAAAAAAGATAGGATATTTTCGGTTTATCGGTGCTAAATTTAATTATTGTTGCCTCGGATAAATGCTGATTAATTCTTGCTTGTTGTTCGTAATTCTGGAGGATAGGATCCAGTTGATGTAATGCTTCTCGATGAACATAAAGCGCCCCCGGTAATAGTTTACCGATGGGACTAACTTGACACAGTTGCACGATTACGGCGAAATTCTCAGCCATGGCAATTAATCTGTCTAATCACAAATTCTAGAGACAGAAAAAACTAAATAAATCTAGTTAAATGAACCCGATAGCGCTCTTTTTTTGTCACAGTAACCTCACCCACTTCTAAACGACCTTTTCCCCGAAAAGAAATCAAATCACCGGTTTTAACGTTATAACTAGATTGACTGATATCTTTCCAGTTAACTCGCACATCCCCGGCGCTAATTGCCTCGGCCATTTTACTGCGAGAAATGCCAAAACCCGCCGATGCGATCGCATCTAAACGCAAGGAAGCTTCCACAGTATTAATTTCTTTTTTTTGCGGTGGTCTAACTTTTAATTCCGTCAAAGGAATCGGGCTAGTTTTCACGGGAACCGAACGCACTTGTAGTAAATTAGCAGATAAAAAATCTGCCAATTCAGGTACTACAATCGCCTGCGCTCCTCGCTCACCTAAAACGATTATATCGCCGACTTTTTCCCGGACGATACCCGTCCCCAACATCGCCCCTAAAAAATCCCGGTGGTTAGCGGTATCAAAAAGAAAATTACCGGCAATATCAAGGGCAGATAGGGGAATATCTGTTACTGTCAAAGGTAGATCAACTCTAGCAATACCGAGGCGCTGTCTTTCTGCTTGGGGATAACCGCCCCATTTTTGCATTGACACATCGGTTAAACGCTGAAAAACCCGTTCTACTTCCGCTAAAACCGCGGGAGAAAGAAAGTCTGTCACCGTCACTTCCCAAGTCTTGATCGCTTGTTCGGCTTTATCAATAACTTTCGCTATCTCCTCGCGATTTTCGACACCCTTTAGTAATTCTTCTCTCGGTAACATTGTTTTCTGGTAATTAATCAAAAATTCTTAGGAAAAAATCAAATGCTCCATAACTTATTCCTAATAACCGTTCACTGTTCTAGGGCGTATCCTTGCAGATTTTCGGGGTTAAATTGACGGAGGATAAGAGTCGCTTGATTTTTCAAGTTTTCGGAACCCTGCACGACAATAATATATTTTCCAGCGCCGAGACGATTGCGATAGGGAAGTGCATCGCCACTGCCGGACGATAAACCCACGCCACCACCGACGAAAATACTGCCCATCGCCCCCCCAATCGCCCCAGCAATGCCGCCAACAATATGATTGCCCGGTTCTCCGGCCCAATCAAAGGTATGCAATCCCGTAATCAGGTTAAAAAGGTAGCCACCGGCAAAACCGAAGGGAATTAGCCAAAAAGCCATGAGAGTAGCCCGTTTTTTGGCCTGTTGGAAGGGATCGATCAAACCGAACTCATCGGCACTTTTATAGCCGCGACCGAGAATGGTCACTTGAGATTGGGGAATTCCCGCTTTTTCGAGGGCAACGGCAGCTTCTTCTGCTTCTATGCGATCAGCTAACACGGCAATGAGATAATTCATATTCTCCAACTTTTAAGGCTATCTTCATCTCCTATTTTGACATACTCCCACCGTCAAGCTACGCTGTGACGGGGGATTCTTGACCTATCACTATCGGAAATTCCTTGTTCAACCAGACAGCTTAGATTCTCAATGTCTCCACTGAAAATCCAGAGACCGGACTCTCCCAAGGCGTTTGGGTCGGTTTCTGTTTGCCCAACAGTACCGTTGACACTTCGACTTTGCTCAGTGTCAATGCCGAGCGAAGTCGAGGCATTGAGATGATTTCCCAAATATTTCAACCCTTTTTTAAGAATGTTGATTGCTGCATTATGATCCCTATCTAAGATTGTTTTACAGTTAGGACATTGATGAGTTCTAGTGCTTAATCATTTTTGAAATCTCGTCCCACAAACTGAACAATCTTGGCTAGTAAAATTTGGAGATCATTGCGGGTTGTCCCCTTATTGTCCATCCAATGACGAACACAAGAGTTACGCACAAACTGAGAAGTTTTGATAGCTTCATCAAGCCGGTGATATTGCTCTGGGGTTCCGTTTTTTAGCTTTGCTTCTACGA
>NZ_JASJFE010000551.1:0-1039 GCF_030067735.1 Microcystis sp. M53598_WE2
CTCGCCGGTAAGCACATATTCTTCTAGTTCAACGTGCAGACTCGCCTCATCATTGGCATCCGCTTTGATTACCCCTTCCATAGGACGACTAACTTGTTTCTCAAAAATTCTACTTAACTGCATAATTAGTTCTCCCTTAAACTTGGTACTCGTAAATGTTAAAAGCTCGATAATATTTGTCATCTCCTAAGAGTCCAAATAAATTGAGAGAGGCTCCCGACTCTAGGGAATAGGTGTAGGCCCCCGGAAAAAACATTACCGTCGGTTGGTTGTTGTTCGTGGTTTGGAGGTTATTAAGAACATTATGGGAACGAATATAGGGAAAAATTTGACCAATGCCCCATAAAAACAAGATATCAAACGGATTTTCGGCAATTTTTTCGCCTAGGGCTGGAATTAAATGACTCTCCGAATCTAACACATTTTGTAAAAGCTCTTTCAGTTCCCCTTTAGATATCGAGGATTCTATATCGAGAATTTGCTCAAATATCTGCCGTTCCCTCAATAAGTCAAGACAGAGATCATAAAGATTGATCTCTAATATGCGAATCCCTTTTTGATGCAACTGACTAACCAGTTGCTTTTGCAGACGTTCCATTTCAACAGTGTCTTGAGGTGGGTAAGGACAGATAAAAAAAGGAACTTCATTGCCAATTCCCTGTTTTTTGAGAAATCGCTCTGCTGACAGAACCGATAATAAATATTCAAATCTTTGGTTGATTGCTATTGTTTCAAGAGAAGACATCCAAATTTCGCCCATCTTGTCAATAATATTAGTATGCCCATTTTATCTGAATGAGAGTCAAAATCGGCTCTCTTATTCTTTGTGTGATCAGTTTAACTTACTATAGAAGCGATCAATCTTTGTGTCCTCTGTGTCTGGAGTGGTTCCTTCCACCCCCTCGCTAGGAGGAATGTATCTGAGAATAAATTTTACCCACCAAATCCAAGAGAGCCGATTCCATTCCCGCCAATAATCAACGCTAAAATTATACTAAATCCCTTGAGTATCGGCTACATCACTTTAACTTGAGAGAAA
>NZ_JASJFE010000114.1:0-3633 GCF_030067735.1 Microcystis sp. M53598_WE2
AATTGTTAAGCAAAAATCGACCAAATGGGTCGAGTTCGCCCCTACAAAATCGACCCGCCTAAGGGCGGGAAAGAAAAGAAAAAAGAAAAAATAGGGAATGAGGGTAAAAGGGGAAAAAGGAAAAAGGGTTAGAGAGTTCTCCCGAAAACGCAGGCTACCCGAAAACCGTAATTGTTGATGCGGTTGACGCGGCGGAAGTAGTAGTCGTAGCGAATCGCGGAACGGCAGTAAGTAGGATTGTAGCCCCAGGAACCGCCCCGCAGAGGAGAACGATTATCATTACCATTTTCTATCCAGACACTGCCATCCGTCGGCGCACCGTCATAGTTATCGTGCCAAGTATCGGCGCACCACTCCCGGACATTGCCGTGCATATCGTACAGTCCAAAGGCGTTTGGGGGAAATTGTCCCACGCGAGTTGTTTCGTTTCGATATTCTCCGTTCGGTTCATCGGCGTAGGTATTACTGGCATTGTAGTTAGCCAATTCCCCCGTAATGGTTTCCCCAAAGTAAAATGGGGTGGTGGTTCCAGCACGACAGGCGTACTCCCATTCCGCCTCACTGGGAAGTCGGTATTCCCCTCCCGTTAGTTTTGATAATCTCGCACAGAACTCGATCGCATCGTACCAGTTGACTTGTTCCACGGGACGGCGATCGCTATCGGGACGGTCTTTAAAATAGGCTGGCTTGAAATCAAGGTCTTGTTTAACTTTTAAATCCGTGCGAGAGGCGATCGCTTTCCACTGGGCCTGGGTGATGGGGTATTTACCCATAAAGAAGGGTGGGACAGTTACTTCATGTTGTGGTCTTTCCCTTCTAAATCCTTCCCAATTAAATTTTTTAACCAGTCTTTCGATTTCCTCATCTTCTGTTCCCATCAGGAAAGTTCCCCCCGGAATGGCGACCATTTCTAAGGTGATGCCTTTGCCCAGATCTTCCCTGAAATATTGGGACTGTTTCGACTCTTTTCTAATTTGCTCACCCTTCGCATTTACTCCCACCACCTCAAAGTTAAATACTGATAACAGTTGTTTTGGCTCTTCCGGTTCAAGCTTGAACTGATAGCCAATTGCTCTTTCTAGTTGCTCAAATCCGTCTTCTTCCCAATAATCAAGCCGGTGAATATCTCGCAGATTCAAGCTAACTTCTGCACTTCGCAGATCAGGAATTTCGCATTCTTCTAACCTCATGGGAATAAAAAAAATTGTCCCCGGTAGCATCTGTCCCAAGGTATCAAGTGCAATCCTCAACTCCCGTTGGATGTATCCCTGCTTATTAGCCGATTTCCCTGACAGACAGGCGAGAAAAATCTGACTAGCTTTAATCGCTTTCGGAATTTCATCTCGCCAAATTTGACCCGGAATCAGGTCTTTTTTATCCAACCAAGGTTTATATCCCGCTTGCTTGAGGCGGTCATACAGTGCCAAAACTGCTGGTTTGTCCTCACTGGCATGGGCCAAGAAAATTTGGATCTCTGACTTTTTCATAACTTTTTCTTATGACCACAAGTAGGGGAGAGCCAGATTAACTGGCATAAAATCTCTAAATAAACCATTTAATTGATTATTACTCATTCTTAATTCTCCTGTCTCCTGTCTCGGAGTCTCCTGACTACTGCCTACTGTCTCCTGACTACTGCCTACTGAATCCTCACCAACCACGACAATTTGGGATTTTTACAGCAAGTCCACTTTCTCACTTTCCCCACCCGTGACCTTTTTCCGTTAGATTATAAATGGATACAAAACTTAACATTTTATCCAGAATCTACCGAGAGGGCAGACCGTGCGGCCAGATACCCTAGAAAATAACCAGCATTCAGCCGATAATTCGCTAGTTCCCGAAGTTATCGCATTTAAACCCGAAATTGAGCCAGAGAAAACCGAATACTCGCCAAAACCGACAAAAACCAACTCTTGGCTATCGGGAGGAAAGGGTTTATTTATCGGTGTGGGATTGGGGGTTTTATTGACCCTGGGGGCGACTCGTTTCGCTAATCGACCCCAAACAGCCCAAAACCCCAATACTCAGCCCGTAGCGGCAAAAAATGAAGCACCAGCACAAACAGTAACCACCACTAGGGTAGAATTTACTCCCGTGGCCCGCACCCTGAAAGCGACTGGAAGCGTGGCAGCCGATGAATTAATCCCGATTCTTTCCCAAGCGACGGGACTACAAATCAAAGAAATCTTTGTGGATGAAGGGGATAGGGTCAGCCAAGGTCAAATTTTGGCTCGTCTCGATGATACCGTCCTACAAGCGCAATTAACCCAAGCACAGGCAAATGTCGCCCAATCCCGGGCGCGTTTGGCAGAATTGCAAGCGGGTAGCCGTAAAGAGGAGATCGCTGGAGCTAAACAAACTATTCAACGCATAAAAGCCGAAATTAGTCAAGCTCAATCGGATTGGGATTTGGCCAAAAAACGCGTCCAGAGAAACCAAAGTTTAGAAGCGGAAGGAGCGATCGCCCGGGATCGTCTCGATGAAGTCCTCAATGAAGAAAGAAAGCAAGCGGCGATCGTACAACAGACCCAATCCCGTTTAGGAGAAGCAGAGCAGCAACTGGCACAATTGCAAGCAGGCAATCGTCCTGAAGTGATCGCCCAAGCTACAGCCCAATTAGCGGAAGCTCAAAGCCGTTTAGCCATTGTTAACGCCCAATTAAACGAGACGCGCCTGATTTCTCCGGTCAGTGGCAAAATTGCCGAAAGAAATGGCCGCATCGGGGATACCACCAACGGTCAAAATGCTCTCTTTAAAATCATCGAAAATGGGCGTTTAGAGCTAAGATTGCGGGTTCCTGAGAATCAATTGCCCTTAATCCGCGTCGGAGCGCCCGTTACTATCACTTCCGATGCTAATACCAGTCTGAAACTATCGGGACAGGTGCGCGAAATTAATCCCATCGTCGATGAGGCATCCCGTCAAGCAACGGTTAAAGTCGATTTAACCGACAATACAGGATTAAAACCGGGGATGTTTTTACGAGGTGCGATCGTGACGAATACTAGCAACAGTTTAACCGTCCCCATGACCGCAGTTTTACCCCAAAAAGATAATCAAGCTCTAGTTTATTTAGTTGAACCTGATAACACCGTTACCGCCAAAACTGTGCAATTAGGTCAAATTATGCCGAATAATCGCGTGGAAATTCTCACCGGTTTACAAGCGGGCGATCGCATTGTGGTCAAAGGGGCAGCCTATCTCGGTGATGGCGACAAAATTACAGCAATCAGTGATCAGTAATCAGTGATCAGTGATCAGTAAACAGTGATCAGTAATCAGTAATCAGTGATCGGTAGCGGGGCAAACAGATGGAGAGTAAAGTTTATGATAAAGCTTATAAATTTGCCATTAGGATTGTTAAAGGCTATAAATATTTGTGTGAGACTAAACAAGAATATGTTTTGTCAAAACAGCTATTAAGGAGTGGCACTTCAATCGGGGCTAACATTGCCGAGGCTAATGGAGCTATTTCTCAAGCTGATTTTCGAGCTAAAATGTCAATAGCTTATAAGGAATGTCTAGAAACAAAGTATTGGCTGTCTCTATTGAAAGACACGAATTACATAGGGTCTGCTGAAAAAGTTTTTCGTAGGGACAGGGTGTGGGGTGTGGGGTGTGGGGTGTAGG
>NZ_JASJFE010000910.1:0-5184 GCF_030067735.1 Microcystis sp. M53598_WE2
ACAATTACTCTATGAGAATAATTACAAACTTGTAGAGTCAGGGAAAAACATAGATGACCGTATCCTGAAAAATTGTAAGATTTACATAAAAGATTAGAACTGTAATAGAGTCAGAGAATCTTGACAAAATCCCATAACCTAAAACGAGCCGAGCGCTTGGCAACACAATTGCGATCGCAATTGTGTTGACATTAATGATAGTTTATGATAAGAAAGTGGCATCAGTTGTTCACCCCAACCAACCAATGGCTCAAGAAACCCTCCTAATTGCAGCTAACCCACTGGGGATCAAGCTACCACCGACCCAAGATGAACTACCTTCTGATGATGGTATTCCCATGGAAACCCAGCGACACGGACTGCAAATGCAGTTATTAGTCAGACCTCTCTCCGGGTGGTTAAAAACCCAAGGACGGGAAGCGTTTGTCGGAGGCAATATGTTTGTTTACTTTAGCCCCAATCAAGTGCGTAACGAGGATTATCGCGGGCCTGATGTATTTGTCGTTGTGGACGTGCCTCGAAAAGAACGGAAAAGCTGGGTCGTCTGGGAAGAAGAAAAAGCTCCTGATGTGGTGATTGAGTTGCTCTCTGAGAGTACAGCCAAAAAAGATAAAGAAGAGAAAAAGCTTATCTATCAGAATCGTTTGCGGGTGACAGAATACTTTTGGTATGATCCCTTTGACCCAGAAGATTTAGCGGGACATCGCTTAGAAGGGGGTGTTTATAAATCTTTAAAACCAGATGCTCAAGGCAGGTTCAGCAGCGAAATATTAGGGCTAGTGTTAGTGCGGTGGCAGGGAATTTATGGGGATGAACAAGAGCCGATTACTTGGCTACGTTGGGCAACAGCAGAGGGGCAATTGCTCCCCACCATAGAGGAGTTGGCCGAGCAGGAAAAGCAACGGGCCGAGCAGGAAAAACTGAAGGCCGAGCAAGAAAAGCAACGAGCCGAGCGCTTGGCAGCAAAATTAAGAGCGCTAGGAGTTGAAGTTGATGATAGTGTATGAGATAATTGCAGGCATTGTCCACCTACAGGTCTATTTTATAATTAATTTAATGCACCTACTTAGTTGCGGGCAGTTTATGAGAGCTTATTAAATATTAGGAAGGACTGTTTACGACAATGACACCATCTGCTATTGATTTACCGACAAAATCAACGATAATCACCTGGGAAAAACTGCCCGATGATTTTATTCTACCTGACGAACCTGTGGACAACAACTTGCAACCCCTATTAGCAGCAGCTTTACGAGAATCGTTAGAATTAGCAGGACTAATTCTAGAATCGATGCTAATTGCCTCTAATTTTGGCTTGTGTGCTACCGTTAAAACTCAAACTGTTGTCAAAGCACCTGATTGGGTTTATATTCCCTCGGTAAAACCGATTCCTGGCGGAAAAATTCGGCGCAGTTACACCCCCCATCTTGAAGGAGAAATTCCTACCATCGTCCTAGAGTTTATCTCGGAAACCGAAGGGGGTGAATATTCCATCAACCCTCACTATCCCTATGGAAAATGGTATTTTTACGAGCAAATCTTACAAGTACCTATCTATGGAATATTTCAGCCAAAAACCGGAGAATTAGAAATTTATCGATTGAATCAAGGAAGATATGAACAACAAAAACCTGATGAAAACAATCGTTATTGGATAGCAGAGATTAACTTATTTTTGGGAGTCTGGCAGGGAAAAAAAGCGGAAGTAACAGCCTATTGGTTGCGCTGGTGGGATAAGTCGGGCAATCTGTTATTATGGGGGAGTGAACGAGTCGCACAAACTGAATATCAACTCGAACAGGAGCGAATGTTACGGCAAAAATTAGCTGAAAAATTAAGAGAATTAGGCGTTGAACCAGAAACCTTGTAGGAGACTTGTCAAATGCTGATAAAATCATGGAAGGAATCTTGGTAATGATTCGGGGCTGAAGATGCAACCTAACCTAACAAATGACTTAAATCACATTCTTGCCCATACTAAAACCCTGTGGGAGGAATTGCGGGGACAACGGATATTTATTACCGGAGGTACAGGCTTTTTTGGCTGTTGGTTATTAGAAAGTTTTATTTGGGCTAATGATCAGCTAGACTTAAAAGCATCGGCAGTGGTTTTAACCAGAAATCCTGATAGTTTCAGGCAAAAAGCTCCTCATTTAGCCAATCATCCCGCTATTCAATTCCCTAGCGGTGATGTTAGGTCATTTCAGTTTCCTAAAGGGGAGTTTTCTTATATTATTCATGCGGCAACGGATGCAAGTTCTCTAGTACATCAAGAGGATCGTCTTTTTGTCCTAGATACTACAGTACAAGGGACTCGGCGAGTGCTAGATTTTGCTAAAAATTGTGGCACAAAAAAATTATTACTAACTAGCTCAGGAGCAATTTATGGTCAACAACCCTCAGATATAAGTCATATTCCGGAAAGTTATCAAGGGGCGCCGGATGTGAGTTCTCCTAACTCCGTTTATGGAGAGGGAAAACGACTCGCAGAACTCTTGAGTGTCTTGTATGCTCAGGAGTATAATATAGAGGTAAAAATCGCCAGGTGTTTTGCCTTTGTCGGTCCCTATTTACCTTTAGATGGATCTTTTGCCATTGGCAACTTTATCAAGGACAGTTTAGAGGGAAAAACGATTCATATTAAAGGAGATGGAACCCCCTATCGTTCCTATTTATATGCTTCGGATTTGATGATTTGGTTATGGACTATATTATTTAAGGGTGAGTCTTGTCGTCCTTATAATGTGGGTTCAAATGTGGAAATCAACATCAAAGATACCGCCTTAGCAGTGGCGGAAATTGCTGGACACCCTAATTCTATCACTGTTGCTCAAGAACCAGTTGTAGGTCAACGGATTGCCAGATATGTACCCGCTACTGACAGAGCATTAAAAGAATTAGGACTCAAGGCAACCGTTTATTTATCTACAGGGATTAAAAAAACCCTTGCATGGTATCCACAAAGACTAACACAAACTGATAATCATTGAGGGGTTTAACTCATGAAATTTCAAGGAAATCAACTCCGCCAAACCGTTCTGAGGATGGCCTTTGCTGGTTCAACTGTTCATATTGGCTGTGCCTTTTCTATTATCGAGATTCTCGCAGTTCTCTATCGTTCTTACCTAAATCTAGGGAATGGTCAACCGGAGTCCCCCGGCAGAGATTATTTAATTCTCAGTAAAGGTCATGGAGTAATGGCTCAATATGCTTGTATGTATGAGTTAGGCTGGCTAACGGATAAGGATATTGATAATTACTTTGGGGATGGTACAATTCTTAAAGGGTTATCTGATGCTCATGTGCCTGGTTTAGAAGTAAGTTCAGGGTCTTTAGGGCATGGTTTATCTGTGGGTGTTGGCATAGCGTTAGCTAGTAAAATTAAAGGAACCGGACAGCGTTGTTTTGCCCTTGTGGGGGATGGAGAAATTAATGAGGGGTCGATTTGGGAAGCCCTACTTTTTGCCTCTCATTTTCAACTATCTAACTTGTTAGTCATTGTAGATGCTAATGGTTATCAAGCGATGGGTACTACTCAAGAAGTGATGAATTTAGGTCAAATTGCTGATAAGTTCCGGGCTTTTGGTTTTGACTGTCGAGAAGTAGATGGTCATGATGAAAAGGCATTATATCAGGTCTTTCAAGAATTATTAGAACTGTCTTCTTCTTGTCCTAAAGCTGTTATCGCTCACACGGTTAAAGGGAAAGGTGTTTCTTTCATGGAAGATAATAATGTTTGGCATTATAGCCGCTTAAATCGAGAAATTTATGCACAAGCTAAAGCCGAATTAGAACCTCAAGTTTACAAGGATAAATTAAGTTTATGAGAAACGCTTTTTCAGATGCTTTAGTCAAATTTGCTTTAGGGGATGAGCGAGTTCTGTTATTAACCGGGGACCATGGTTATGCTTTATTCGATGATTTTCGTCAGGCTTGCCCTAAACAATATATTAATGCGGGGGTAGCAGAACAAAATATGGTAGGTGTGGCGGCAGGACTCGCTAAATCGGGGTTTTTTCCAGTAGTTTATGGTTTAAGTTCTTTTCTGCCGATAAGAGTTCTAGAACAAATTAAGTTAGATATTTGTTATGAACAATTAAAGGTTTTATTGATTGGAGATGGTGCTGGAGTGGTCTATAGTAGTCTGGGTTCTAGTCATCAGTCTACCGAAGATATTGCCGCTTTAAGGGCTTTACCTAATATCTCGATTCTCTCCCCGGCAGATGCCTCCGAAATGACTCAATGCCTGAATTGGACTTTTAACAGTGATAGACCAGTTTATTTACGCATGGGTAAGGCAGATTTAGGGGTAATTCATGAGACTTTACCTAACCTTGAGCCGGGTAAACTTTACCCCGTTAAACCAGGCACCGGCAACCTTGGATTTTTGGCGACAGGTTCGATGGTTAAAACGGCTCTAGAAGTAGCCCAAGAATGGGATAATAGTGGGGTGTGGAGTGTTCCTTTTATTAAGCCTCTTGATGTCCAACAAGTGAGAGAAATTTGTCAGCAATATCAAGCTATTGTGGTGATGGAAGAACATTCTATCTATGGGGGGTTGGGTTCTGCTATTTCTGAAATTGCCAGCACCTATCATCCCAGTTGGATTTGTCGCATTGGTATTGAAGATCGATTTTCTCAATTTTGCGGAACTTATCAATATTTGATGCAAGAACATCGGCTAGATGTTGCCTCAGTTAAGGAAAAAGTTAGAAATTTTATGTCACGATTGTAGAAAAATGTATCTAATCAAAAAAAGTAAATTTGTTAGATTTTTGTTAGTGGGGGTAGTTAATACCTTATTTGGTTATTCCGTCTTTGCCTTGCTGTTTCGTCTAGGATTAGATTATCGCTATTCCTTACTTATTGCTACTATTTGCGGGGTATTATTCAACTTTAAAACTATCGGAGCTATCGTTTTTAAAGACCAAAATAATCGACTACTAACTCGCTTTATTGGTGTTTATTTAGTGATTTACTTATTAAATGCTGAATCCTTACGAATTGTTAAGATGCTAGGAATTAATATCTTAGTGGCACAAGCTATCTTAGTATTGCCTCTAGCAATTGTTTCCTATTTTTTAAATAAAACCTTTGTTTTTAGAGGAAATAGACAATGAAAAAAATTAGTGTAGTGACTCCTTGCTATAATGAGGAGGGGAATATCGAAGAGATTTATCTTCA
>NZ_JASJFE010001047.1:0-2063 GCF_030067735.1 Microcystis sp. M53598_WE2
ATGGCCATTGAGGAACCGACCAAAATATGAAAATAAAGACAAGATTACGGGAATCAGGCAAATTTTTCTTAAAAAGCGGTGCTAGTATCGCCCTAGCACTATTTTTAATCTTAAGTCTGTTCACGGCTAAGGGGACTGCCCCTGCTTTAGCTGTGCTTGCTCAGGGTGACGCGGTAACGGATCCCACTGCTATTCTACGCAATGCCTTACCCATAGATAATAAACCAATTCGTCAAGTGCAACAATCGATCGAAGATATTGCCAAACATCTGCGGGCCAAACGTTGGAGTCCGATTAAAAAAGATGTCAAGGATGCCAATTATGCCCTTTCTACCAAAAGCAAGGCTATCTTAGATAGTGTTCCCGAAGCAAGTAAAAGCCAAGGGGAGGAATTAATCGAAAAACTGAAAACGGGAGTGGCAGCCCTCGATACGGCCGTAGAAGCGAAAGATAAAGAGGCAGTTTGGTCAACCAGACGGGAATTGCTCAATAATATCACCGCTTTAGAAGAATTAATGGTGGTGGGTTTTCCCTTTAACGTTCCCCCAGAATACGCTAACTTGCCGCAATTGCGAGGACGCGCCACCGTAGAGATGCAGACCACCAAAGGAGATTTAACTATCGTTGTCGATGGTTACAGCACTCCGGTTAATGGGGGTAACTTTGTGGATTTAGTCCAACGGGGTTTTTATGACGGTTTACCCTTCATTCGCAGCGAAGATAATTTCGTTGTGCAAACCGGGGATCCCGTCGGTGCAGAAGAGGGCTTTGTTGACCCGAAAACTAAGCAATATCGCTCTATTCCCTTAGAAATTTTGATTAAAGGGGAAGAAGAACCAGTTTATGGCAATACTCTCGAAGAATTAGGGATTTACTTACCCAGTCTCGCCTTACCTTTTAACGCTTTTGGTGCAGTGGCCCTAGCGCGTCCGGATACTAATCCTAACGGAGGTTCCTCGCAATTCTTTTTCTTTAAATTCGATAATGAATTAACTCCTCCGGGGTTTAATCTCATGGATGGTCGTTATTCGGTTTTTGGCTATTTAGTCCAGGGAAAAGAGGTGTTAGAAGAACTTACCGATAAGGATAAGATTATCAGCGCTAAAGTGGTTTATGGCTTAAATAATCTCGTCCAACCTAGCTAGGGTGGGGGGTTTTAACTGGCTCTTGTCAAGGCACAGAGATTAGTCAAGATAGGGGAAGCAGCTCAGATTCTGGGCGCTTCCCCCGATACCCCGGCAAAGTGGCAATTGTCGGGGTAAATATTCCCCGCTAGTGAAGGCAAGGCAGCTAGTAAATGTTACTCTGTTAACGACCTTTTCAGTCCAGAGGAAGGTAAATCATCCACTATTCGCTTATGTCGGAGTCAGCAGTCACGAGCAAAAATTGGTTAATAAAATCAAAGTTACTGCCCTTGTTTTTGCCGATAATTTATCCGAGCTTATTCGGGGATGCCTAGAGGATTTATTAATACAAATTTTCTATCAAAAGGGAGAATTAGAAATTACTGTGATCGATAGTCCTTCTTCAGAAAAAGAGCAAGAAATTGTTCAAAAGTTTCAAGAAAAATATCTCTATATTATTGATCAAAGAACTGATAAATTAGAACAGCAAAAGAATAATCAATTGTGTAAAAACTATCAAGTACAGCGTGGGGAAATTAGTGATTTAGAAGTTAATCATGATCTAGGTGTACCCTTAACTGAAGATGAGCGAGAAAACTTACAAGTAATTCAATCTATGTCCGAGCAGAGCAAACCTATTGTTGTGATTGATGGCGTTATTTTTCAAATTAACCAAGGAGGAATAGCGAGAGTTTGGTATTCAATTCTACAAGAATGGAGTAACTCAGAATTTGGTCAACATATTATTATTTTAGATAGAAATCAAACCGCACCGAGACTAAAAAACTTAAAATATTGGTTATTAGAAGCCTACGATTATAATCATAGCGGAGAGGATGCTAGAAAAATTCAAGCAATCTGCGATCGGCTTCAGGCAGCTCTCTTTATTTCTACTTACTATACCACTCCCCTAAGCACTCCTTCGGCTCTAATGGTTCA
>NZ_JASJFE010000613.1:0-11848 GCF_030067735.1 Microcystis sp. M53598_WE2
AGACGGGTAAATCAGTCAATTTCACGGGCAACGATGATCTTTTTTTTGTGTAGTTTTATTGCAAAAAAAAAGTTTTTTTGACAAAAAGCACAAAGTATGTGGGAGTAGTTATGGCAGAGTGGGAAGTGGGGAAGTGGGGAAGTGGGGAAGTGGGGAAGTGGGGAGATGGGGAGAATAAATAAAAGCAATCTCCTGACTTGAAAGAGGGTGTAGGGTGTGGGGTGTGGTGCGATTCGTTGGCTAGAAACTAGACAGTAAGACGTTTAGAGGATTAGCCGCTTGGTAAATGTAGTACCTTGATAACTTTATAACCCTACAGGTGCGGGTTAGTAATAGCCTTATACCAAATTTCAAAAACTATGGCATACTTATAGAAAAGATGATTAAGTGTATAAATTAGCGATGCCAGTCGTACCCAAAATTGATATTGTTGAGTCAGTAGAAGATTTAAAAGAATTAATGAAACAACAAAAAAGTAGTTTAGCCTACGCTAAAGTACAGTCCTTATATTTTTTGAAGATGGGGGAGGTAGAGACGGTTCGCCATTTAGCGGTATTAATGGGACGAGGGGAAAGAACAATCCATCGCTGGTTAAGTTTTTACAAAAAAAGGAGGAATCGAGCGATTATTATCTGAAGGAAACCCACCAGGAAGACCGAAAAAGATTTCGGTAGAAGAAGTCGCTCTTTTACAAAACGAATTAAAAGACCCAGTGGGTTTTACCAGCTATAAAGAGATTTATTTTTGGCTCTCGGTCGTTCGAGAAATTTCCGTCAGCTATACAACAGTTTATCGTCTCGTTAGAGAGGAATTAGGAAGCTCAATTAAAAGTACCTAGACCACGAAATCCGAGACAATTGCCTGGCGAAGTAGATGAGTTTAAAGCGAACTTATCTAAACGACTAAAAGCTTTACTAGAGAGGGAAAGCGAGAAAGTAAAGCGTTACGAGAAAGTAAGTTTTTGGTGCGAGGATGAAAGTAGATTTGGTGGTCACACTATGGCTCGGAATAAAATAACTCTTTTCGGAGTTAAGCCGATTGGTAATTTTCAAGATAACTTCCAATGCTTTTGGCTGTACGGGGCTGTAGAGCCTCGACAGGGCAGAAGCTTCTTCTATGAATTCTCCCATTTAGATGGGGATTGTTTCGGAGAATATCTATTACAACTATCGCCAGCTTTTCCCAATGAATTACATATTTTACAAGTAGATAACGCTCCTGCACATATGGCGGGACACTTAGAAATTCCCGACAATATTATCTTGTTTTATCAACCTTCTTGTTGTCCTGAAGTTAACCCCGCAACAGAGAGTTTGGCTGTACCTGAAAAATTTTCTGGCATGGGAAACTTTTGAATCTCTTGATGCTTTAAGAGATAAACTCGATGCTCTTTTAAATCGTTTATCCAATGACACTATCGGGTATTTAACGGGATGGTCTTGGATTTTAGAAGCTCTATGTCTGTCAGGAATTTAGAAATTTGGTATTAGTCCTGTCCTCTAGATGCCTAGAGTGACGGCATTTTCTGCTGCTTGAGACCGGGTACATCTGAGGTAGTGAGCGAGGAAAAAAAGCGGTATCTGATGGCCTAAATCAGAAACCCGTTGAGCCAGAACTTATGGATAGCCCTGGGGCGAAGATACGAATTAACCATCGTCAACACCCCCGTTCCCCGTTCCCCGGCCAAACCCTAGAAATCATCGGGAATAATCCATTGGGTCGGTTGCGTCAGTTTTTTTAGTCTAGCGGCTTCTGCCATTTCTAGCATCTTTTCCAAAGAAGTTTCGGCAATGAATTTGGCTGCTTCAGCGGCATGAGCTTGATTGGGGCATTTATCGCCTAAAATACAACCATTTAGGCAATCTACAGCACAATTTACCTGTTTTTCCATAAAAATTCTCTTTTTCTGACTAGATTTGGCTTTTATATTTTAGCCCAACTTTTTTTCAATACCTAAGCAAAATTAATTACACCAAATCCGTTTTTAATAGTGCGATTAACTCCCAAGTTATGGATTGTTTCTCCCCGCTTGCTGCTAAGCCGCTACCCACGCACCCCTCTCAACTTTCCTATACTTTTTAAACAGGATTTAGTATTACACATCTTGCTAATCCTTTTGCCGCTCTCAACCCTAGCTAAGTAATTATGCCAGTTAAGAAAGCGGCACGCTTAACCTTTCCCTAACCCATAAATTGCTATATATTTTAATTGTGTGAGGAGTGAGAAGAAAGCAAAGTCCTTGGGGTCGAAACACGGCAAGACTCCCGAGGGCTTTTCCATGTCTAGGGAACAATTGTCAGTCATGAACCAGCCTCAAGAGCGAGAACCTTTTGCCAGTTTAGTTTTATATCATCTCTTTAAATGGTCGATCGTTAGCCCAACCCTACACGGCTATTTTCGCGGTCGCGTTTACGGAGTGGAAAATGTCCCCCAGCGTCATCCTCTGATTATCGTCTGCAATCACGCCAGTTACTTCGATCCACCCCTATTATCCTGTGCCGTGCGTCGTCCCGTAGCTTATATGGCTAAAGAAGAATTATTTACCATCCCGATTTTAAAACAGGCGATCGCTCTTTATGGGGCCTATCCCGTCAAACGCGGCAGTGGTGATCGTGGGGCAATTCGGGCGGCGATGGGAGCATTAGCGGCGGGCTGGGCAGTGGGATTGTTTCTGGAGGGAACGCGCACCGAGGACGGATTGATCCATCAACCAAAACTAGGCGCGGCGATGATTGCCGCTAAAGCGGGAGTTCCCCTGTTACCCGTCAGTTTGTGGGGGACAGAAAAGATTTTTCAAAAAGGTTCTTCTTTTCCCCATAGTATCCCCTTAACTATTCGCATCGGGGAAGTGCTGCCGCCACCGATTTCTAACAAAAGAGAAGCTTTACAGGCAGTTACCGAGCGCTGTGCCGAAATTATTAACGGATTACACGCCCTCGGACGCTAACTAGGGTCTGCGGCAAAAAGTTTTTCGTGGGGACAGGGTGTGGGGTGTAGGGTGTGGGAATTATGAATTATGAATTATGAATTGGGGGGGGAAGTGGGGAAATTGAACTAACACCCCAAAACCCCAAAACCCCAACCCCCAAAACCTGTCTCCTATCTCCTGACTCCTGCCGACCGCCTTCTGCCGACCGCCGACCGCCCCCTGCCGACCGCCTGATCTCAACAAGCAATTTAAATTACGAACAGCTTATCCAACAAGGTTTTTAGATTTATTCAGCAGACCCTAAATACGCGGGCAGCTTCTTAGATTTCTTTCCCCTACACTTTGAAGTGGGGAATGTGGGTTAAAATTGGCATAACTCGACCATCGCCTCGACCATGTTCTTTTTTGTCCTCGGCTTCAATCTAGGCTTAACTTTATTTAATTGCTTTCTAGTCTGGAAATTGTGGCAATTGCGGCGGATTTTAGGGCGAGTGACCAAAATTTTAAACCGGGTGGAACGACGTTTACACCACATTTTTTACCCCGCCCCCGAATATATTGTCATCGCCGGGGCGAAAACCTATTATCTCAGACAAAACTATCAACGTCTCTGCGGACAGATACAGATACTGCAATCCCTATTCTTGACCTTCTCCCTGATTATCCGTTACTGGCAGCGTCAATCCCGTCAACGCCGTCGCCTCTGGTCGCTACAATTGAGCAAAATCTCTAGCAATCAAGCAGCTGACAGCGATCGCCAGCCAAAGTAATACACAAGTACGAGTTAAATTCAAAGCCTGTTCGACGGTTTTGACGGTAATCGGTTTGAGGTTATCGCCCAATAAAGGTTTTTCCACAATCTGGCCCCGATATTGATTTTTACCCCCCAATTGCACCCCCAAAATCGCCCCATAGACGCATTCACTCCAACCAGAATTAGGACTAGGATCCCGACGGGCATCGCGCCAACAAATGCTTAAAACCCGCCCCGGCTGGCCCGAAATTAGGGCGAGAGTTAATACCGTCAAACGACAAGGTAGCCATGTCAAAACATCCTCGCTTTTGGCACTAAACCAACCCATATGGGTGTAGGGTGGCCGACGATAGCCAATCATCGAATCGAGGGTACTAGCGGCTTTATAAGCGCAAGCGAGGGGAACTGCCCCCACACCCAGAAAAGCACCGAGAAGGGCATAAAAAAGCGGCGCGGTAACTCCATCCACACCATTTTCACTGACGGTTTCTAATAGGGCGCGGAGGATTTCTTCCCGGCCGAGATTATCTGTGTCGCGACCAACGTATAAACTTAGTTGGCAACGAGCTAAGGTGATGTTTTCCGCTTGTAAAGCTGCGGTGACGGTTTCGGCAGCCCTGCGTAAACTTCTGCCGGCTAAACAACTGGCCAGGAGAATCACTTGTACTAGGTAACTCAGCAGCAAATTGACCTGATCTAACCACTGGATTCCTAGCCAAGTTAAGGCCCCAGTCAAGATAATTAAACCCAGTCCCAGAATTATGCCCGCTAAACGTTGGCCGATTTTTTCCCGCGTCCAATTAAGGATAACTTTTGTGGCAACGGCAATAATCGCCCCCATCACCTGCACCGGATGAATCCATCCCCAGGGATCGCCGATCAGATAATCTAAAACCGCCCCCAATACTAAAATGATCGCCGTTGCCGCTTCCTTCACAATTACTCCCTTTTCCCATCGATAGCCCGAATTTTCTCAATATTGTCTTCCCAGTTAGCCCCATCAAAGAACTGGATCTGAAAATCGCCTAAGACATTGCCATCCAAACAGCGCAGGTTTATATCTATAGCGTCAGGATGGGAGCGAGGACGATAGAAAGGATGAATACCACAAACACGACAAAAATAATGTTGGGCCCTGTGGGTATTAAATGTATAGGTACTTAAGAAATCTTCACCGCTTAGGAGGGTAAATTGTGCTGAAGGAACAATCAGATGCAGAAAGCCTTTTTTCTGACAAATGGAACAATTACAGTCTAAAGCTTGATCATGCTCGATCGCCACTTGAAAACGGATCGCTCCACAGTGACAACCCCCCCCATAAATCTTTGCTTGTGTTATTGCTGTCATAACTTCTAAACTACTAAACAATAAAGCTGGTTTCCTCTCCCCTAGCGGCGATCCAGCTACGGGCATCGTAGTATAAATCGGCTAAAGTAATCTTCCCTAGGGCCTCTTTTAATTTCTCGTGTAGGTGTTTCCAGATAGTAAATGTCACCCAATCTTCTGCCTGTTCGTCCCTGGGATGATAGCCTGATAATGGCTCGATCGTCTCTCCCACTGCCTCTAAAATTTGCCCCAACGAGATCCGATTTGCCGGCCTAGCCAATTGATAACCCCCTTGTGCGCCCCGAAAGGAGCGAACTAACCCCGCTCGTCGCATTTCTATCAGCAATTTCTCTAGATAAGCGGCCGGGATATCTTGACGCAGGGCGATCGATTTTACCGATACGGGAGTTCCCCTCGGTTGTAAACTAAGATCCAGCAAGGCTTTAACACTATAGTGACCCCTAGTTGTCAGCTTCATTATCCCTCATTTTTACCTCTTGATCTCTATCCTACCCCCTGCTCTCATTGATGACAGAAAGACTAACCTCCCTTACCCCGGCATCTCGATAAACATTGATAAATTCTGTTAAGATTTTGATCGAGAGATCCCGTGTAATCAATTACAATCAATTTCCTCAAGCAAGTGATAATTTTTAGTTTATACCGTGTAAGATGAGTGTAGAGAGCAATCGTAACCCGATTGTTTCTGGTCAGGGGAAGCAATTCTCCTCGACTGGCCTTGATGACCCTAACCTTTACTTATCTGCCGCGAACTTAAATGAACAAAACTACTAATCCAGAACCCCTGACTGGCCTCGAACTAATTGAGAAAGTTAAACAGCTAGGCAACCTCAGCAAAGAGGAAAAAGCTCGGGAATGCGGCTACTATACCATGACAAAAAATGGTATTGAACGCGTTAATATGATGAAATTTCTCAATGCTTTAATCGATGCCGAGGGAATTGACTTAGATAGCAGTGCCAATGGCCACGGACGAGGTGGGCGCTCGGCCAGCTACCGGATCAGTGTCCAATCCAATAATAATCTCCTAATCGGTTCGGCCTACACCAAAAAAATGGGACTCAAACCGGGAGATGAATTTGAAATTACTTTGGGGAGAAAACATATTCATCTCAAGCAAGTTGGTGCCAGCGACGACGACGAATAGCAATAATTAAGGAGAGAGCCGTTTAACTCTCTCCTTGCCATTAGATAAGCTCTTGTCCATTGAAACTGGGTATTTTATCCTCAATCAGTCTTTAAGCATCTAGATCAAAGACTCCGTTCGATATGTCCGGTTAATTTTGTCCTATTAACCGCGTGTAATACACCTCTCCAGAAATCAGGCTAGAAGCCCGATCCATCAAGCTAAAATCTTCATTATTGGAGATGTCTAATGCAGCGACTAGAAAAATTGGCATCTCCTGGGGTGCTAATTAGGAATTCTCCGCTTCTTTGGAGACAATCCAGAAAGCGTGGATAATGCCGGGGACATAACCGATTAAAGTTAAGATGATGTTAATAACAAAGTCTAAACTCAGTCCCGTAGTCAAAAATACGGCTAAGGGCGGCAAAAAAAACGCACAAACTAGGCGAAGAAACATTGCTTGTACCTCAAAAAGACTTTAGTGAACCTTAATTCTATATTAAGCTTGCTCTCCTTGAAGTTGGTATAAAATAGTGGCGATTATTGTGGCCATGGTTGCGGGGGCAGTTATTGGTTGAGTCAACGCACTGGTTAAACCGATTCTAGGGCTGCTTTCCCTACCGATTACTATTCTCACCCTCGGTGGCTTTATCCTTGTTCTCAATAGCTTTTGTTTCTGGTTAGCCTCGATCCTCGTCCCGGGATTCGCAGTTAAGGGTTTAGTGGCTTTTATCGGTGCGCCAATCGTCCTCTCTCTGGTCAACACCCTCTTAAATAAATACTTCGCCGAAAAAGGTTCCAGCGAAGTACCACAATAGTCAGTGACCAGTTATCAGTTATCAGTACCTTTAGTATAACACCTTTGATCCAAAAATCATACCTTTGGGCAGAAAAAGGCCACAAATAAATACTTCGCCGAAAAGGGTTTCAGCGAAGTACCACAATAGTCAGTGACCAGTTATCAGTTATCAGTGCCTTTACTATAACACCCTTTTTCGATCACTGCAAGACTTTTTGCAAATTTTAGGCCAAGAATTTTGGACCCAAACCGACTTTCGGCGCGTACACCGCCCGATCGCCCAATTCTGCTTCGATGCGTAATAAGCGATTATACTTAGCCACCCGTTCACTGCGACTGAGAGAACCAGTTTTAATCTGTCCGGCATTAGTAGCCACCGCCAGATCTGCGATCGTAGTGTCTTCCGTTTCTCCGGAACGATGACTGATGACAGAACGATAACCGTGACGGGTAGCCAGGGCGATCGTTTGTAGGGTTTCCGTCAAAGAACCGATCTGATTGAGTTTAATCAGGATCGAGTTAGCAATACCCAGATCGATCGCTTTTTGCAGACGGATAGGATTAGTTACCATCAAATCATCGCCCACCAACTGAATCCGCGCCCCCAGTTTATCGGTCAATAATTTCCAGTTATCCCAATCCTCCTCGTGTAAACCGTCTTCAATAGAAATAATCGGATAGCGATCGACTAAACTAGCCAAAAAATCCACCATTTCGGCGGGAGAATGGGCAGAACCATCGTAGATGTATTGACCATCCCGATAGAATTCACTGGCGGCCACATCCATAGCTAAAGCCACCTGCGACCCCGGTTTATAACCAGCACGTTCGATCGATTCGATCAAAATATCCAAAGCTTCCTGATTTGAAGCCAAATTAGGAGCATAACCGCCCTCATCGCCCACACCGGTCAGTAATTTGCGTTCGTGCAAGGCCTTACCCAAAGCGGCGAATACTTCCGCTCCCCAACGCAAACCTTCCTTAAAAGAATCGGCCCCGATGGGGAAGATCATAAACTCCTGAAAATCGACGTTATTATCAGCGTGAGAACCACCATTGATCACGTTCATCATCGGGACGGGTAGTACATTGGCCATCGGACCGCCGAGATAACGATAGAGAGGCAAGCCCAGATCCGCCGCCGCCGCTTTGGCCGTAGCTAGAGAGACGGCTAGGATAGCATTAGCCCCTAATTCTCGTTTATTGGCCGTGCCATCGCGATCGATCATAGCTAAATCGATACTAGCTTGGTCGAAAGCATTCATCCCCTCCAAAACCGGGACAATTTTTTCGTGGACATTGCGAACCGCTTTTAGGACACCCTTACCACCGTAACGCTGGGGATCATCGTCGCGCAATTCGTGGGCTTCAAAACTACCCGTAGAAGCACCACTGGGAACCTGGGCCAAACCGAGCGCCCCCGATTCTAACAGCACTTCCGCTTCGATAGTGGGACGGCCGCGGGAATCTAGAATCTCCCTAGCTGCGATCGCTTCGATGGGAACTTCGATTTTATCTAACATAACTTATCGTCTCCAACTCAATTTACGGGGTAATTTCGGCTGATTACTAATTGCCTAAAGGGAAATCCACGTTGACAATCTGCTTTTGATCATCAAAAACGAGGATTAAAGTATCCGTCAGTTTTTCAAATTGAATCGTCACCAACACCAGAGCCACACCGTCTGTATCCGCACCTTTTCTGACCTGAGTTCCCACGATCCGACGCACGGGGCCAGTACGCTTAAGTAAATTCTCCCAAGCGCCTTGTACTCTGGTGGGGAAAACCTCAGCTTTCAGGAAAGGGTGTAAAAAACCTCTGGCCAGGCCGTAGTCTTTGTTGACCAAGGACGTGACAAAAGCAGCGCCAATCTCAGAAATACTACGAAATTCGGGAAAATCGGCGGCAATTACCTGACCAGACCGGTTAAAGGTAATTACCACATCTTCAGTGAGTTTCTCAAATTCAACGGTGACAATCACCAAATTGGCATTGATAGCATCGAGTAGCTTGCTTTTGACAATGCGCTTAAACGGTCCAGTATTGTCAGTGACTTGGCTTTCCCAGACCTTTTGCAGTTTTTCGGCAGTCCAGAGGGGTTTTAGTTGGGGTGACAAAGCTGCAATAACTTTGTCGTATTGTTTAGTTCCCAACCATTCTACTAACTGCCGAGCTTGCTTTTCTTCTCGGACGGGATCACCAATAGCGATCGCATTCGGTTCTAGGTTCGCCTGTACCGGTGAAACGCTGAACGCGGTCCAAGGCAGGGAAAAACCAATTAAACACAAAGAGAGAATCGATACCCGTTTCGCTAATGAAAGCCGCATCATTTCAGCTATTGCTCCGCAAATAAATAACGTTTTTCCACTTGACGATTGAATTGATGCCATTGTTCATTAGTTAAAGCATTCAAGATCGCTCGATCGGGCAATATCTCTCCCCTTGTTATACTGGTTTAACGATTAAAACTACCGCCGAACGCGCTTGCACCCGATAGGTTTCCGATTCAACAGCGGCCTCGGCATCTAAATCACAGGCTGCCTCGGACAATTGCCCAGCAGTATCGATGACGCGATGCCATTTTTCCCCTTGTCCCAAGGGGGGTAACTGGAAGTTGAGAGATTCCCAGTAAGCGTTCAGCATAATGTGTAAATACTCATTCGCCTTGGGATGACGCAGGGAAAAAGCTAAACTGTGGGAATCTTCCGACCAATCGGGTTTACTCAACTGTACGCCATGCCAACTGAGATGGGGTTCAAGACTGGTATAGGTGACTTCTAGCAATTTTTCCTGACGGAAAAGAGCTAATTTTTTATTAAAATCGATCAGTCTCCTTACGAAACACCAAAGATCGAACTCTTGCTCTACCGCACTCCAATCGAACCAACTTAACTGGTTATCCTGACAATAGGCGTTATTGTTGCCCTTTTGGGTGCGTCGCACTTCGTCCCCCATCAACAGCATAGGTGTTCCTTGGGAAATAAACAGGATCGTTAAGAGATTTTTTATTTGTTGCAGTCGCAGGGTTTTAATCGCCTCGTTATTGGTTTCCCCTTCTACCCCACAATTCCAGCTAAAATTATCGTTGCAACCGTCCCGATTCTCCTCGCCGTTAGCCTCGTTGTGTTTCTCGTCGTAGGAAACTAGATCGTTAAGGGTAAAGCCGTCGTGACAGGTAACAAAATTTATACTTCTATTGACATCGGTATCGGGTCTGTGGTATATGTCGGGGCTTCCTAAAATCCGCGCCGCTAATTTGCTGACTATGCCGGTATCTCCCCGGACAAAAGCGCGCACATCATCGCGAAAAGGCCCATTCCACTCGGAAAACCAATCGGCAAATTCAACAAATTGACCGACACTATACAATCCTGCCGCATCCCAGGCTTCAGCGATTAATTTTGTCCCGGCTAAGACTGGATCCGATTCGATCGCCCAGATCATGTTATAACCTTTTTGCAGAATCGGTTCCCCGTCCACATTGCGCGATAATACGGCCGCCAGGTCAAAGCGAAAACCATCGACGTGCATTTCCGACACCCAATAGCGCAAACAATCGAGAATCATTTTGCCAACAATGGGATGACTGCCCTTGAGGGTGTTACCACAGCCAGTATAGTTGCTATAGAGGCTTTTATCGACCGCATCGAGGATGTAGTAGGTGCGATTATCGATACCTTTCAAGGAAAGAGTCGGCCCGATTTCGTCCCCCTCGGCGGTATGATTGAAAACCACATCGAGAATCACTTCGATCCCCGCTTTGTGTAAAGCTTTCACCAGATCGCGAAATTCATTCAAAGGACCCAGGGGTGAGCGATCGCTACTGTAACCGGCATGGGGCGCAAAAAAGCCGATCGTGCTATAACCCCAATAGTTAGTTAACCCCGGCATAGCGGCAGCGGGATCAAAGTAATGAATCGGTAACAATTCCACGGCAGTAATGCCTAGGTTGGTCAAATAGGGTATTTTTTCGATTAATCCCGCAAAAGTACCTCTTTTTTCCTCGCTAACGCCGGAATTCGGGTTACGAGTAAAGCCACCGACGTGCATTTCGTAGATAAAACTGGCAGAGTAGGGAGTGCGTAGCGGTGCGTCATCTTCCCAATCGTAGCGGTCCGGATCCACTACCAGACCCCGCAAAGCTCGATGACAATTATCGCCTTTTTCGCTGGCAGCTTGTCGATCATAAATTTCCGCACCGACAATCGCTTTCGCATAGGGATCGAGAACTACTTTATCAGGATCGAAGCGATGACCCTGGGCCGGATTATCCGGACCATAGACTCGATAAGCATACACTTGACCGACTCCAATGCCGTGAACGAAAATATGCCAATAGAAAAAGGTGCGGTTTGTTTGCGGGGTGAGGAGAATAGTCCGGCTAGGTACGGGAGAATTAGTATCATCAAATAATAATAATTCGATCGCAGTGGCATATTTAGAAAATAGTGAGAAGTTGACACCATCGGCCAAGACAGTCGCACCGACGGGATGGCTTTTACCGTGATCGGTTTTTAAGGTCATTGTCAAGAGAGAAGAAGTGATTAGGAGTAGTATAAGATTATTCGGCGTTGCTGAATCAAGCTATGAATGCCAAATGTGTGTCCTATCCAAAAGTTAGTTTTGGTCTAGGTTGTGAAAATCTCACCTAAGAAGATTCAGAATTCAAATCAGCAACGTCAGGATTTTCTTGGAGATGGCGTGATTAATTTATAAGACCTTGCCCTATTCAATAAAGCTCTCAATTTTCCGAGCAATTAAGAAAAAAATATAGGAGTTTTAAATGACCTTTCCCGAATATTCTAGGCTTGATTAAGCCAATTGATTAAGTCAGCTTGAGTCTCAAAGTCTAGCAATGCTTCTCCTAAGTCTTCTAATTTTTCTACTGAGAG
>NZ_JASJFE010001032.1:0-7993 GCF_030067735.1 Microcystis sp. M53598_WE2
CGAATGCTTCGCCCCTACAGGACGTAGGGTTCATTCATGAATCAACCCTACCTTTTATAAAAATTAAAATCTTTCTGATTTTAAGCCACCGACGACCAGTGGTAGTCACTGATAACTGATAACTGATAACTGAAATGACCCTACCCAATTCCCTAGAAGAAACGATCCTGCAAGCGAAAGCCGCCACCCAACTGGCTCTAGAATCGGGAGACAGACGCATACAAGTGGAATTAGTTATCCCAGAAATTGCTCTACAAGCGCAAGCTTTAGCCCTTGATTTTGCCTCTATTTTTGACAGTTATGGTTCTGGTTTAAGGGTAATTTTTCCCGATACCGGGGCCGCCATGTTAGCCCGACGGGATTGGGGAGAAACAGTTTTTCAACTGGGAGATTTAGGTAGTCGTTTTATTCCCATCGAAAACAAAATTAAGCCCGAAGATGAAGCGTTTTTAGTTGTTTGTCCCTCCTCGGTGGAGATTAATTCCGTAGAAAAACTCTGTAACTTGGCCGAAGATCGCCCCGTGGTTCTTCTGATTCCCCAATTGGAAGATGTATCGGTAGTGGGTATCGGTTACGCAGCCCGACAATTGCGAGAAAGATTTTTAAGTACCCTAGAAAGTTGTTATTATTTTCGTCCCTTGGAATCAGCGATCGTGTATCGTTCCTATCCTTCTTTGTGGCAAGTTTGGCTCGAAAAAGAAGACGGTTACGAGTTAATTTCCGAACAATCCACTAAACCCATGGGGGAAGCTTTAGAAAATCTGATTCTGAAAGCTTCTAGTAATACTCCTAATGATAGTTCTAATCCTGCTAATAAAGCCAAAAAGTCCGGTTTATTTGCCACTATGGGACGCTTCTTAAAAGCATTACAACAGTGACATACTCCCCCCGTCAAGTTAGGCTGTGACGGTGGGAGTATGTCAATCCCACTCCTGTAAGTCTCTGAGCCAATTTTGCAGCAAGCTAGTTAATTGAGTACGGCGAGTTTCAAAATTGCCAGCAATTGAGAGCAAGCTAACCCCCACCAGCAATCCGATAATCCATTTAAGCAGAGGATAAAGGGAAATCAAAATTACCAACTGATAGAAAGCATTAGCCACAAAAGTAAAAGTGCCAAGATAGAGGAAGGCGCGAATTCGTAAGGCTAATCCGGCAAAAATTGCCACTAAACTGAGGATGCCAGGCAGGATTCCCGTCTGATGATGAAACCAGAGAGCCGCACTAGCAATAATGCCTGTTCCCAAGAGGCGAAGCAGGTGGCGCAAGGATTTGCCTTGCCTCCCCTGACAGGTAGGTTCTATCCAGACAAGACAGAGGATAGACAATCCGACAAGACTGCTGTAGGCGAAGGGAGTTGCCAGAGAGAAATCCGCCAGCCAAAGGGCGATCGCCCAATTCACTAACAAGAGGGTAAGATAGCGCCACCGGGGTTGCTGCCGCAGCCAAGCCAGCCAAGCATAGAATCCAGCCACCACCAGCAAACTTAGGGGATTGAGCTTGTCTAAACTGCCCCCAAGGGCGAGTCCTGGAAGAACAAGAGCGAGGAATTGCCAAGGACGAGGCGGCCAGCCCCAAAGCCGCCAAGGGAGCAGATAGGTGAAAACAGCCACCCCAGAGGTGATTACTCCCAACCAAGAAACTAGGTATTGAGAGAAGAATTCCATCGGAGGAATAGTATTGGCAGCATAAACCCCAATCCCAGTGGCTTCTAGAATACCCAGATAGACCCAGATTTCAGCGATCGCCTGGTCAGGATGGTTGCGCCCTTGCCAGATAGCATAACGAGTCAAAAAGATACCGGTTGCCAATCCCAACAGTTGATTGACTGCAACGGGATAGAATAAAGCCCCTAGTAACAGGCAACTGCCCAAAGCCCAGTGCAGGTGGGCAACCAACTTCAATTCTGAGGCCGTCAGATGCAAGTAGCCAGCCAACCAGGGAGAGAGCAACCGATAGCCGTAAACCAAGTTGGCGGCCAGGGCTGCCATTGCCAAAAATTGATCGCCTTGGGACAGGTCGGCAATTTGATAAAACAATAGCTCGTAGGCTGAGATGGAGATCCCGCCAATTCCCAGGTACAACAAGGGCTTCCCTGCCGGGGAGCGCCGCCCAACTCCGATGGCAATCAGTACCAGTCCCAGAGAACTCAAGCCAGTCCAACTACTGAAAAATCCCCAACGCAGAGCCGCTCCTAGGGCCCCATAGAGCAAGGGTAGGATATTCCAGCTATTGAGCATTTCCCGCCTGTGATCTCTGTGCCACCAATCTCCCAACAGTTGGGTAAGCAATCCCAAGAGAATATTGGCGATCGCTAGGGCAATTAAAGACTGCTTAGTTAGGTTGAGAACTTCGATGGTGAACAGTTCCAAGCTCCAGCCTACCCCGTAGATGCCCCAGTTACTCGGCTCGAGGTAGCTTCGATAGGCGATCGCCCCTAAAGTCAGGGCAGCCGCTAGGACAGGAAGGCTCGAGGCAGCCATCCAATCCGAGTAAACGGCTAGAGAATGGAGAGTCAGGGCGACTAACTCCAGACTACAGAGGGCAATTGCCCAGCCATCGCAGGCGCGGGCATAGAGGAGAGCAAGTGCAGAAGTACGCTGGCTCAACCAATAGCGCAACAGCCAGAGGGAGAGGGGGATAAGGGCGATTGCCCCCGCCAACAGCCAATCTAATCCAGGGAGAGGCAATCTCTCTAGTAAGGCAACGCTCAAGCCCAAGGACAAGCCGACCGTGATGGCAGCCGCTGCTAATTTTTGTAGGCGATGAGTCTGAAAGAACATCAAACCAGTGGCGATCGCCAGGGTGACGAGACGAGTTTCTTCCCCTACCCAGGTGGGAATTTGGGCAACTAGCAGGACTGAGATGCTCAACCAAATGACTAGGTTAGGTTGGCGCGAGGGTTGCCAACTGCGATAAGCTGTCGCCCCCATCAGCAGCCAAGTGGCGATCGCTTCTCTACCGTCTGGAGAATTAAGGACATTACCAGAAAGCGCCAATAACATCAGGAGGGAGAGGCAAGTTGCCCAACCATCGCTAACCTGGGCATAAATTCTCGCCAAATTATTCGGTAATGCCCTTAAGCATTGGCGGAGAATCCACAAGCTTGTCGCAGTAATTACCCCTGCCAACAGCCAGCTTGCTTCTTGCCGCAATGCCCAACCAAAACTGCCATCCCACAAACACAGTGCCAGCCAACTCAAGCCAAAACCTACGGTAATCGCTGCTGCTGCTACCTGCTCTAAGTTACGGCTATTGACGAACATCAATCCTGTAGCTATCCCTAAGCTAATTGAGGCAATTCCTGGTTCCAACCCTTGCGGGGGTCGGGCTGTTAAGATAAGCCACTGCCACAGGGCTAAAGCGTCTATACTCAACCAACTGGCAACTTCCCGCCGAGCCAGATTCCAAGTTCCCACCCCAGTCAGGGCCAGGGGAGCCAAACCCCAGACTAAGCCCCACTCTAGCCCCATAAGCGGGCGCTCCAACACAGAGGTCAACTGGGCGAAAACTGCCACCTGATTGAGGATAAACAAGCCATAGGATAGCCCAGCCAAGATTAGTCCCAGCTTCCAAGTTGTGTGGTGTAGGAGATGGAGCAAGGAAGTAGGAGGAAAGGGCTGTTTCACGCTGAATGCCAATTCCAGCACCGCCAGCATGATTAAAATCACGCCCCAAACTGCCCAACTCAACCTTGGCCATCCCCAGTCAATCGCCAAAATTAGGGTGAGCAAGCCAGCTAGGTGAGTGAGATAGGCCAGGGAGAGAAAACGGCGGGAAATCTCTTGAAGGGAAGCTAGTTTGACTTGCCGTTGGCTGAAAATTACTAACGCCAGGGTTGAAGCTGCCAAGTTGAGCGTCCTCAAGGCAGGATTGACTAAGGAGCAAAAGGTCAAGGTTGTTCCCCAGAACAAGGCTATCGAGCCGGTAAAAGAGGCTAATTCCCGCTTGCCCAATTGGGAGAACCAATCTGTCAGGAATAGGATTAAGACTAGGTAAGGAAAGAAAACTAAGCTTAGTAACGCCCAAGGGGTAGCTTCAGCGCCAGTTAAACCAGTCCCCAAGGTGATTGCCCCTTGCCTGAAAGTGTCTGGAAGTAAGCGCCAAGCCAGCCACAACCCCTGCAACCCAATCAGCAAGGCTGCTGCCAAGTCGAACTTCCGCCAGGAGTAACCGATGCGTCGGGCAAAAAACAGGAGTGATAAACCACTCACTGCTAGGGCTTGCCAAGGTGTTTCACCCACCGACAGTAACCAACCTAGCAGCAGCAAGCTACCGCCGATACGCTGCCACAAGGAAACAGATTGTCTGGTCTGCCAACTGGCTAACCAGCCGCAAATCCCCACAGCCAGCCCCAATTGGCTAATCTCTACCTGAGCGATAAAAATTGCCCGCACCAGCAGGATAACCAGCCCATAGACGACAATTGCCTCATTTAAGCTAAAAGGGGCTAATCTTTCTCTCCTTGATGCTGCTTCTTGTCCGGCTCCTTCAGGAACACGGGAAAGGGAGATCAAAGTTGTTCCTACCACTCCCAAGTAAGTTGCCAGCAAGGGAAAACCCCCAATTGCCCATCCCCAATGCAGATAGCTCAATCCCAAGTGATTCGGCAGACTTTGAGAAAATCCTGCCGGGCCAGTTCCCCCGTACCTCCCCCGGAATAGTTGAACTGTTACGGCGGTAAGGGAAAGGGCAGCCACTACCACAATCAACCAGGCTAGAGGGTTGCGCCACAAGCCCAAGCTATCCATGGCCAGAAAATTCATCGGTACTAGCAACAGAGTAACCAGGCGCAAAGCCTGACTGGTCAGGCGCAGGCGCGGCTGTTGGCTACTCCAAAAACTGGCTCCCCAAAAAGCTAAAGTATAAAGCCACAACACCCCATACTGTCCGGCGGTTGAGAATTTTTCCCAAAAGTTGGCGGCGAGGACACCAGAGGAGATGACCACCATGAAGACTCCCAACAGCAGCAGCCAGAGGACGCTCAATTCTGCCATCAGAGACTGTAACATTTGTCCGAATTGACTGGGAGTTTCCTGCCGTCGAGGAGATGTTGGCGGCTGTGGCGGGATTCTACGGGGAGCTTCTGGCCGTCGAGAAGGTAGCGCGGGTGGGGGAGGCGGCTGGGAGGAGATGGGGTCTGGCAGCGGCTCTCTGGTAGGGGCAGTTGTCAGTATAGGCATGACACAGGAGAGGTTTTCCCGACACAGTTGCTTGACTTGAGATTCCCCAAGTAATCCTAATTGGAGCCATTGTTCTAAACCTTGTAGTAGAGGGGGATGGGAAGCTCTCACTCTTATAACAACCCGGATTTGAGAAGCAGTCAGCCAGCCTCGCTCTTGCCATTGCCCCAAACCTTCTAAAAAGTTAGCTATAGGGACGCTGGTGGTTATTGTCAGAGCGAGGGTTTCTTGAACTGAATTTTCTCTCGCATTTATTGCTAATTCTAGTCTTTTGTCGGCAATCAACTCTAATTCTAGCCATTGATTGAGAGCTAGTAAAAGTTCGGCTGGCGAGTTGGGATTGACGATTTCTATGGGGATGATTCGCTTCTCTTGAAAGGACATAAGTAATCAGATAAGTAGTCGGACATAAATTCTCTCGTCTGTCTTAAGAAATGTAATTCTGGCAATTCTTGCTGACTCCTGACTCCTGACTCCCACGGTTAACTTTACTTTTGTCCGACCACTTAAAGGTAAAGTTAAAGTTAACTGTGGAGACAAGGGAACAGGGAACAGTAAGGGTTTCAGCCTTGGTTAGATCTCTTAAGAAATTAATCTCATCTAAGCTGTCTTGAAAAAGCGAATAATCTCTCGTACATGATTGAGAAATTGACTGTCTTCTGTCAGTTGTGCGATCGCATTTTGTGCTTCCTGAGATAAGGTTTCATGTTCAACCTGATTTTTAGCTTCTAATTTTTCTAGTAAGGCTTTCAGACGGGCTAATTCTTGGCGAGTTATTTTGACTTCTTGTTGCTGTATATTTGCTTCTGTATCGAGTTTTTCCCTAATTATTGCCACATTAGCCTCTAAATTAGAGACGCGAACGCGCAACTCTACTACATCCTCTCTGGGATACTTAATCTGTTGTCGAATCATTGACAAACGCACGGCTAAATATTGATAAGCCCGAATCGCCGGACGTAAAGCTGTCAATAATAAAGTTGCACCGGAACTCACATATCCTACTGCACTAATTCCCGTTGCTGCTAAGGTATAAAGTCCAATTCCTGACAGCAAATGTAAGGCGATTGCGAGCCGAATTGACCAACGCGCTACTGTCTTAACATAATCAACTTGTTTCCGATCTACGGGAATATTTTTTTCTTGAGAAATTGCTGCTTCTGCGATGACTTCCTGGGCATCAAAATAAATGTTCCAAGGAACAGTCACAATTACTAACAACCACCAAAAACTGGCGATCCCAATCAACCAATCGATTAAATTTCCTGACGGGATGTGCAACCATTGTAAAATTCCAAAAGCTAGTAAGACTAAGGCTCCAAAAATCACACAAAATCCGATAAATCCTAGATAGCTTAAAAACATCTCAATCACCCCATTTTTATTTCTCTTTCTTTTATGTTAGAAAAAGATTGATCAAGTTTCACTAACGGTTGTGACAGTTTGTGAATTTACCCATAAAATGACACAATTGTGAACCATAACTTGGCTGTTTGACAACGAGTATAGTGTAGCGACTGTCTTGATGGTCAAGGGGGAATTTAAAAAAAAACTCAAGCAGTTGCCGTAAAACTCAAAATCTCAAGCCGGAAAAAAGCGCAGCAAAAGCTAAGCTGCTCAGGTTAAACCAAAGCAAGCGCAACCCTTGATTAGAGATAACAAAAAGTGTGAATCTCTAGGAACTAAGCGAGAGATTTGTTTGGCGGTTAATTGACCGAGTTCTGGTAAGTCGGAGACGAGAGTAGTAGAAATTACTTGACCATGACTTTCTCGGGCCATTGTTGGTTAGCTTGGGTCAATTCCTCAATTTCTTGATTGAGTTTTTCAAGGCAGTTATCGAGATACTCTAGATGGACTTCGATATCGAGCTTTACCGCGAGCGCGTTCCCGTCGGTTCTTTTCGGCAGTCCGCATCTCGACAAGTTGCCGGCGACGACTAATTAAGTCCTACCGCTAACCCATCCTACAAATAATTGTGCCTCCCTACTTATAATAAAATTAGTCGGTAGTTTCCCTAGAGGTAAATTTTTATGATTGTCAATAAGCGAGAACTCAAGCAAGCCTTAAATCGGGTGTACTTAAAAATCAAGCCTGATGCTGAAACAATTCAGGTTTTTCGAGCTAATTTGGTGCGCTTGTTGGACCAATGTGACAGCAAAAAGTCGGAAGAGTTTAATAAAAATTTGCTGATAGATTTTTTAAAAAATACCTATTATGCTGATCGCTATTTTATCAATACAAAAGATCGCATTGATCTGGTGATTCATAATAACCAGGATGTTAAAAGTCCAGTGGGGGTCATTTTTGAGACTAAGAAACCTACTCGGACAATAAATGCAGAAATGCCAAGACTGGATCATCTCAATACTAAGGCTTTTCAGCAGTTAGTTTTATATTTTCTCCGCGAAAGGGTGACGGATAAAAATCTTGAGATTAAACACTTGATCGTGACAAATATTTATGAATGGTTTATTTTCGATGCGAAGATTTTTGAGGAGTTGTTTTTTGCTAATAAGGCTCTAGTTAACCAGTTTTGCGATTTTGAAGAAGGGAGACTGAGTAGTACGAAAACGGATTTTTTCTATCAACAAATTGCCGAACCAGCGATCACTAAAGTTATTGAGCAAATTAAATTTACCCATTTTGATCTGCGAGATCTGGAAAATTTAGATTTGCTTGATATTTACAAGATTCTTTCGCCAGAACATTTACTTAAGTTACCTTTTGTTAATGACAGTAATACTTTAAATAAGCCTTTTTATAATGAGCTTTTGTATATTATTGGTTTGACGGAAATTAAGGATAAAGGGAAG
>NZ_JASJFE010000791.1:0-3209 GCF_030067735.1 Microcystis sp. M53598_WE2
GACCGATATTTTAGAGGCGATTAAACATCAATTTGAATGTTTGTGTGATTTTAAGTGGCCAATTTTGCAACAATTACGGAACAAACAAAATAATCCTTCTTATGCAGATACTCGTTTCCTTGTCTTTAGCAAATACTTCTATGAAAGATACCTGCATCCGATGCACAAAAATCATCAGCAGGGTTGTTTTTACAGTGAACATCGATATTATCAAGCTATTAATTTAGCATCACAATCGGCTAATGTTTGTAAAAGGTTTCCGGTTGAACCGAAATTTTCTGGTATTGCGGGACATTTTGAAGGAAAAGACTATAATAGTCGTTCCGAACAGTTGAAATACGCAATTCGTGTCTTGACTCGTCAAACTATGCCTTGGCTATATCTGTAAAGGGTCGTGCTTAGTGGTGTATCAAAGTCAGTGGCAATAAGGCGGTAAAAGCTGTAAAATAAGCGCACAGGATGCTGGATTTTCAGGATTTTATCTTTTCGCTTCCCGTCCCCTGTGAACTAGGAAAGCCTTACTTTGCAAAGGTTTTACACCAATTGTGGATGCAAAATTCCCTTTCGCATTTCACTACATGGAAAAAAACTACCAAAAGCTGATAACTGATAACTGATAACTGATAACTAATAACTGATTATGTCTCGTCGTCAACTGTTGAGTTTTTTAATTGCAGTAATTCTGGCATTTTTTGCCTTTATTCCCGATGCTAACGCTTTAGGTGGCCCCCAACCCCCTTTAAATCAACTGGCACCCGATTTTACCCTACCGACTAACACGGGAGAAGGAAATATTTCCCTATCGGACTATCGGGGTAAATGGGTGGTTTTGTATTTTTATCCCAAGGATTTTACCCCCGGCTGTACCCTAGAAGCGCGGCGTTTTCAGCAGGATTTGCCGAAATATATGGCTAAAAATACGCAAGTTTTAGGGGTAAGTGCCGATGATGTCGATTCTCATGCGGAATTTTGTGACTCGGAGGGTTTAAAATTTCCCTTACTGGCAGATACTACCGGAGATGTTAGTAAAGCTTATGGTTCTTGGATGGGTTATGTTTCCCTGCGTCATACCTATCTTATCGATCCGCAAGGGATTTTAAAAGAGATTTATTTAGGGGTAAATCCTGCCATTCACAGTGCCGAAGTTTTAGCACGTTTAGAGGAATTACAGACGACTTCTTGAGATAATTGGTCTTGAATCTAGAAATTATCTTGATAAAAGCTATCTGCAGCCGATGAGATAAAAAAAATCCCGACCACGATTTTTTCATCGGTGGGGGATATAGACTAACAACCTTAACCGAGATAATCAGGACTAATTGCAATTATCGTCCTTATCACCCTTACAGTCACGGTTTTGTAAAATTAGCGGCGAAGAGGAACGGTCAAAATGGTTATCTTGACTATTAACCGCTAAAGTGTGAGGAAGAAAACCTAACAGCAAGGAGACCACAACAAACAAGGTTAACGAGATTTTCATGGTTTTACTCCCTTAGACACCATCAGGTAATTGACCTATTTTTACCATAGGGCTTTTCCGCTCGGATGTCAGTCCCATTGCCAAGAGGGAAAAAGGGGTTAACATGGAAAAAAGGGGAATATAAGTAGAATAAAGTAGAACCGGATGAAACCACAGGGATGGGACGAGTTTCTTAAACATCTAGCTAGAGAATACGGTGTTCAGGGTAAATTAAAGGAGATTTTTTTAGTTCGTTTTGCCTACGAAAATTGGCGCAAACCGGATGAGGAAATTTGGGAAATGGCCGAGGCCGCCAGCCATGAAACCTATAAAAAACAAATGACTAAAATATATAGCTATTTCTCGGCAGATAAAGATAATGGCTGTCCGGAACTAGAATTAGGTAGTAAAGGGCCGGGTAAGTTCCAAATCCTCCGAGAATGGTTCAAAGATATCAAATATCCTGAATGGAGAAATCAACCCACCCCGATACTAGCAGAAAAATCGGTTATAGATAGTTATATTAGCCGCCCTCCCGTCGAAAGCGACTGTTATCAAGAAATTAATCGTCCGGGGTCACTCATTCGCATTAAATCCCCCGAAAAGACCGGTAAAACTTCTCTGCTTAAACATCTGCTCGCTCAGGCAGATAGTTGGGGACATAGCACAGTTTATATTAATTGTCAAGTGGCAGAAAAGGCGATGTTTGCCAGTTTAGACCGATTTTGTCGCTGGTTTTCGGCAAATGTTAGCCGAGAATTGGGTTTAAAGCCGCAATTAGATGAATATTGGGATGAGGAACTATTTGGCAGTTTAATCAGTTGTCAAACCTATTTTCAGTCCTATCTTTTGGAACAGATTAACGGGCCGCTCTTTTTGGCCCTAGATAATTTAGACAGAATTTTCGAGTATCCCGACATCGCTAGGGATTTTCTGCCGCTTTTGCGCTGTTGGCACGAAGAAGCTAATAATTTAGAAATCTGGCAGAATTTGCGGTTAGCGATTGCTAATTCCACGGAAATCTATATTCAATTGGACGCTAATCAATCTCCCTTTAATGTCGGCCGCGCGATTAAATTACCCGGTTTTAGCCTCGAACAACTGGAAAACTTGGCTAGTAGCTACGGATTGCCTAAAAATGACGATAATCAGCGTTTTATCAGCGATTTAATTGCTCTAGTCGCTGGTCATCCCTATCTTAGCCGTTTGGCCTTGGAAGCGCGGGTGCGTGGGGAAAAAAATATTCTCCCTAATGCTGCTACCCAAGGGGGAATTTATGCGGCACACTTGCGTCATCACTGGGATAATCTGCAAAAACAGCCGGAATTATTGACAGGGATGGGGGAAGTGGTTAATTCTTCCGATAAGGGAGCGCGATTAGAACCGATTACTGCCTATAAACTGGAAAGTATGGGTTTAATTCAGTTAAAAGGCGACCTAGCCCAGCCTAGCTGTCAATTATATCAGCTTTACTTCCGAGAGGAACAAACTGGCAGCGATCTCTAGTGGATAATTATACTAAATCCGTTGAGTACAGGCTACATATCAGGACAGGCACTCATGCAAAGGGGAATAAATAATCAGTTTTTAATAACCGGATTTAGTATCACATTTGCAGAAATATCGACAATCAGCAATTAAGAGTGACTCTTAAATTATTACAAATATATCAGCAGCTGCGTGTAAGCATCCCACCGAAAAGCTCATGCGCAGGGGGTTCGGGTAGGGTTGATTCATGAATCAACCCTAC
>NZ_JASJFE010001100.1:0-7078 GCF_030067735.1 Microcystis sp. M53598_WE2
TCATGTGAACTGCAATGTAAACTTGTACTAACCATATTAGCAGTTGTTTGCAGTCATTTGCATATATTTTTTACAAAACTTTACAATACTTATTATAGTTATAGCATCGGTTTTTGAGAATTGTCTATATACAAAGTCAGCATTCATGAGTGAGGGGAACCCTGGGGCGAATTACTTCGCCCCTTTAAAAGCCCCGTCCCATCGCACTAAGCGCGAGGGACTTCTGCTGACACTAAGTTAAATTGCCAAGGAATGATCGAGCATTGCTTGCCGACGTAAACAATTCCAGTAGGCTGCATAAAGATCCGTCTGTTGACCGCGCAGGGAAGCGATCGCAGGTGCAGCAGGAAAAGGCCAGAGACGATCAAAAACCACTTCTCGATGAGCCAGACGAAACTGCAGCAAATAAACAGAAGAAGGAGCCTGTAAATTATCCAGTAATTGCGCTGCCAGCCGATGTAAAGACTTAAGACTCTCTCTTTCCAGACTAATCGGTTGACTGTAGGCGTTGGGGATCATGCCTTCTCCGATTACCTCACCGTATTCTAAACCCTTAGATGTCACCGTGATCGGCAACCAAAGATCCCCAAAAGAAGAATCTCCCTGACTGGTTTTATAGTGCAGGGTATGGGCAACCCAAGTGCGTCTTTCCTCGATATCCCGACAAGCTTGATAAACTTTTTTACCAGGAAAATTCACCCAATTGGGTAATTGAATTGTTAAGGGACACCAGATTAAATTATTCTGGCTGGTTTTACCCGACTCCATTTTTGACCACAAAGAAGCCGTCCCCGTCACCTCCACCGCTAGGGATTTAGGAACCGCATTTTTTAAGGCAATCACCATCTTTTCGGTAACGGGCGATAGCCGAGACATCTGACCACTGGCTTGAGCTTCGGCATTAACGAGAATGATAACTTTGTCCATTTCTTGTTGTGGGTTGGGTGAACTTGAACGATCAGCGGTGAGGTTGGTTAAGAATGCGAACTGACTGGGGTTCAATGCTTCTGTAGTCGCCATGGCAAAAGCTATTTCTCTGGATTTTAGCGGATTATACAAGAGCGCAACTATTTTTTACGGATTTTTTCAACAACAACCAGCTTCGAGGCGGGATTTTTCTACTCCCCCTCATAGAATACCTTAAGTAATCAGTGATCACTGATTACTGATTACTCAAATCTGAATAACTGGTAACTGATCACTGAAATTACTCGTCTTCGGCAAAAATAAAGCGAGTTAGTTCACTAGGATCGGGTTCGGGGCTAGATTCGGCAAATTTAACCGCTGCCTCGATTTCAGCTTGAATTTTCTCCTCGATTTCTTTTAATTCTTCTCTCGTGGCCAGATCTCGCTCGTAGAGATAGGCGGCAAAGCGAGTGATCGGATCTCTTTCGCCCCAGAATTGTTTCTCGTCAGCACTGCGTAACTCGTCGGGATCTGCTAGAGAGTGACCCCGGAAACGATAGGTTAAGGCCTCAATTAAAGTCGGTCCCTCACCAGCGCGGGCCCGAGCCACGGCTTCTCTGGCGGCGGCATGAACGGCGACCACATCCATACCGTCCACTTCCACACCGACCATACTAAAAACACTAGCTTTTTTATAGATTTCCGGTTGAGAAGTGGCTCGATCGTGGGCCATACCGATCGCCCACTTATTATTTTCCACCACATAGATAATCGGCAACTTCCAGAGAGCGGCCATATTCAGACACTCAAAAAACTGGCCATTATTACTCGCCCCATCCCCGAAGAAACAGACCGTTACCTGATCGGCACTGGCATCACCCATGGCTTCGCGACGGTACTTACTTTGAAAAGCCGCCCCGGTTGCGACGGGAATCCCCTCGGCCACAAAAGCGTAACCCCCCAAAAGCTTATGTTCGGCGGAGAACATGTGCATGGAGCCGCCCCGTCCTTTACTACAGCCGGTAGCTTTGCCGAATAACTCCGCCATTACCTCTTGAGCGGGAACTCCGGCACTGAGGGCGTGGACGTGATCGCGATAGGTGCTAGAAACGTAATCTTCTCCCTGACGCAAGGCTTTAATAATACCGCTAGATATCGCTTCTTGACCGTTGTAGAGGTGGACAAAACCGAACATTTTGCCCCGATAATACATTTCGGCACATTTATCTTCAAACATCCGCCCCAAAACCATATCCTCGTATAGGCGAAGACCTTCAGCTTTGGTAATAATGATGGAAGCAGGATTAAAGGTTGGTAAAGTACGTTCGGAAATCATAGGGTCTGTAGTATCATTTAGACAACAAAAAGGCAAGGGGAGAGGAAGCGGTAGATTTTTCGAGAATTCTGGCAGTGAATTTTTTGGTCTTAAACCAAGGGGTTCTTGGTATTTTCTCTCTCAAATCTAATCTTAGTCAGTCAGAGATTGGCTAGGATAAGATGGTATCTTGTTATTTTACTCGCTCCGCTCTCACTTACATCACTTAATTCACCTTAGATGTCGGCAGGATGCCCCCGTTACACCCTACGGGTTGGCGGCGGAGGAATGCCGACCAGTATAAAACGCGCGTAGCGCATCGACTCTAAATATGTTATGCTTCCTGTTGGTGAGTTTTTTGAGGCCGTGGAACAAGTCCTGACGCTAGTGATCAAGCTTCAAGTATGTAGCGAACAACAACAAGCGCTGTCCGATACCTGTACGGCTTTTGCGTCGGCTTGTAGCTGGATTAACGAGAACGTCAATCCCCGGCTGACTAACCGGAACTCGATTCAAGCCGTCTGTTATCAGGACGTTAAGGATCGGTTCGGATTGACGGCTAACCACGTTGTCAGAGCTTGCGGTCGGGTGGCGGCTAATCGTTTGACAGCAAAACTTCAAGGGAAGAAGGTCAAGAACTTTGCTCCAACAAGTTTCGACTGTGACGCTCGAACCTTCCGTTTCGTCGAGAAAGATTGGGCGATTACTGTTAGCACCACGGGGAAACGGTTAACCATTCCCCTGAGAGCGAGCAATTACCATCGGGGGAAACTTACCTGGCAAAATCCGACCTCCGCTCAAATCTGCCTACATCGTGACGGCGGTTGGTATGTCCACATCCAACTAAAATCGGAACCGCCGAAACCTATCAACGCGGATAACATTATCGGGGTCGATTTCGGCCGTCGTGACATCGCGGTAACATCAACCGATCAATCGTGGTCGGGGGATGGAATCAAGGAAACGAGGGATAAATACAGTCGCGTTCGAGCTTCTCTGCAAAGGAAAGCGTCTCAAGGCACTAGATCCACCAGGCGTAGGTGTCGGGAGATATTGAAACGGCTATCGGGGCGGGAGAGAAGATACCAAGCGCACTTAAATCATGTAATCAGTAAAGCTATCGTTGCCGAGGCAAAATCAACCAACTCGATTATCGCTATTGAAGACCTAACCGGTATTCGAGAGAGAACCAACCAACAACCACGAAATAAGACCGAGAGAAGACGGTCTAACTCTTGGGCTTTCTATCAACTTCGACAATTTCTCGAATACAAAGGCATTAAAGAAGGAGTTGAGGTTATCGCGGTTAATCCACGATATACCTCTCAAACCTGTCATTGTTGCCTACATATCGGAATTAGAAGCGGAAAATCGTTTAAGTGTAGTAATAAGACTTGTGGTTGGATTGGTGACGCAGACGCGAACGGTAGCAAGATGATTAGACTTTTGGGGCTGAGTGTAATCCAGCCCAGAGAGCCGAATTTATTGGCTTGCCCGATAAGTTTAGGGTTACAGAAAGCTCCCGTTAAGCTGACGCTTTAACGGGAGTAGATTACTAAGGACTCTCCAGAGTTGAGGTACAGCTAACCGTGCGCATTCCTCTTGACTACTACAGGATATTGGGAATCCCCTTTCAGGTGAGTGCCGAGCAGATTGATTTGGCCCACGCCGACCGGGGACGGCAATTGCCACGTCAAGAATACAGTCAAACAGCGATCATTGCCCGTCAGCACTTGTTAGATGAAGCTTACCAAGTGTTAAGTGCTGCGGATCGCCGTCGTGATTACGATGCCCAATTTTTCGGACCCAATCCCTTGCTTCTCAACCCAGAAAGCAGTGCCGAAAACCTAGATTCTCAGGGTGGGGAGGCGGCCGCGGCTTCGCCGGAATATCCCACTCCCCAGATTACCATTGCCCCCGCCGATCTGGTGGGAGCTTTGCTCATCCTGCAAGAGTTGGGAGAATACGAGTTAGTGATTCGTTTGGCCGAAACTTATCTAGATTTAGAGCCAACTACTCGCCCAGACATGATCTTAACCTTGGCTTTGGCCTACGGGGAATTAAGTCGGGAATATTGGCAGGATAAAAATTATGAACAGGCGGCCAGCACCGCAACCAAAGCCCTGACTTGGTTGGAACAAGAACAAATGTTCCCGCAAGTGGCCAGCGAGATTCGCCATGATTGCGATCGCCTGCGTCCCTACCGGATACTGGAATTGTTATCCCAAGAAAAAAAACCTAGTCTTGCCCGTCAGCGCGGCTTAAATCTCTTGGAGGAGATGTTGGCCGCTCGCGGCGGCATCGATGGCCAGGGCGACGATCGCTCTGGGTTGGGGGTGGATAATTTTTTACGCTTTATTCAACAGTTACGGGTTTATTTAACTCAGGCCGAACAGGAGAAAATCTGGGCTAAAGAGGCTCAACGCCCCTCGGCGGTGGGTAATTATCTGCTGGTCTATGCCTTGATCGCCCGCGGTTTCGCCCAAAAACAACCCGCCGCTATTGTCGCAGCCTGCGAGCGCCTACAGCAATTACAAAAACATCAGGATGTCTCCCTAGAGCGATCGATCTGCGCCCTACTGCTCGGTCAGACGGAACGAGCAAGCACAATTTTAGAAAAAAGTCAAGAGCAAGAAATATTAAATTATATTAAGGAACAATCCGGGCAATCTGCCGATCTTTTACCCGGGTTATGTCGTTACGGTGAGCGTTGGTTACAAACAGAAGTTTTCTGCCATTTTAGTGATTTAGTCGAGCGGAAAGCCTCACTCAAAGAGTATTTTGCCGAGGAAGAAGTACAAAATTATTTAGAAGAATTGTCAGGTTTTCCTGACGAAAAAGTTCCCGTCGAGGTTCGAGAAAAGGCCAGCGAACCCTTAGAATCGGAAGTAAATGTTCTGAAAACCCACACCCCCCCCACCCATTTAAACCCAGTGCCAGGAGTGACACCGATGAGGGAATCTGCTTATTCTTCTTCCCACTCTCGTCCCCAAAAACCGTCTTTAGCTAGAGCTAACGGTGAGCGGACAAGCACTGCTGTACCTGCCCTGAGAGCCACCGCTCAGGAGGAAACTCTCACCCCCTATACTCAGGGTAGTGTGGTGGTGACAGCAGCCTATCGTCAACCGGCACTTAATCCCCCCCGTCGTCGTCCTAGTCGCCCGCGCCACCAAGCAGCAGGCAACTCCGGGCCGGCAGCCCTAGAAACGGCAAAAACTGCCGTAGTCGCACCGAAACGGAGACGACCAGCCCGCAGAAAACTGCGACTCGATCGAGTGGCGATATTAGGGGTAGGATTAGTGGGAACAATCGCGGTTTTGTCCTTGGGGGTAAAGGCAATTGTCGATAGTCAATCTCCTTTGGCAGCCTTGCAAGGGGAACAGTTACCGATTTCTTTAAATACTCCCATACTAGAAATTCCCTCGGCTAATGCGGAAGTGATGGAAGGGATTCCCTTGGACAAGGAAACAGCAAAGGAGACGATTCAAGCTTGGTTAGAAGCAAAATCGGCGGCTTTTGGCAGTGAACACCAAAAAGAGCAATTGAAAGAGGTTTTAACGGGTTCAGCCTTGGAACTTTGGCAAACACGGGCGGCGGCTTTACAGGAAAATAACTATCGGCACTACGATCATCAAGTGGAGGTGCGATCGGTTACTAATAATGCGAAAAATCCTAATTTAGCGACGGTGGAAGCGATAGTAAACGAAAAGACGATGTATTTTGAGAATGGCAAAAAAAATGTCAATCTTTCCTCTAATGAGTCCTTGAAGGTGCGCTATGATTTGGTACGGCAAGGAGATAAATGGTTGATCGAAAACACCCACACCCAAGTTTTACCCTGATTTTTCCCGATTAAATCCCCAAAAACTAGGCTTTAGGCTGCCCGCACATCTAATTAAGAGTGCATGGCAGCCTTTTCAGTGGGAAGTGGGGAAGTGGGGAAGTGGGGAAGTGGGGAGAAGGGAGCAGGGAGAAAAAAGCTGATAACTGATAACTGAAGACCGACTCCTGCAAAGGCAACCTTTGTACCTCACCATTAAGATAACTTCTATATCTTTAGACTGATAAATGCTCGATTCGCTTAATATTTTTTAACATAAAATAGGCTCTTTGATTGCTGTAATTAGTTCCCTAGAAGTCAAGCTAATGAGTTATGATACTAGGTAGGAATCCATAGTTCTTAGAGGAGGAAAGCGGGGCAATCTCAATGTTTTGCCCACCGACAAGACCATGATTTTGATGTTTTAAAAATCTCGCATAAGTCTTTAAGAACTTTTAAAATCAGCATTCACACAGGAGGGATATTATGACAGGTAAGAGTAAACGCGGTTTTGCCTCTATGGATCAAGCTAAACAACGGGAAATCGCTAGTAAAGGTGGTAAAGCTGCTCATCAAAAAGGGACAGCCCACGAATTTACCTCCGAAGAAGCTCGCGAAGCGGGACGAAAAGGTGGTGAAGCGGTTAGCCGAGATCGGGCCCACATGGCAGCTATCGGACGGGAAGGGGGCAAAAATTCTCACAAAGGCAGTCGCAAAAACTCAAACTCCGAAGAAAATTCCCCAGCCAACGAGTCTATAGGTGAAAACTCCTCAGATTTTAGCAACTCGGAGGCAAATAGTTGATTTTGGTTGACTTTTTCTCGGGCTGAGAGGGTGTTAGGGTTTTGGGGTTTTAGTTAAATTCCCCCATTCCCCCATTCCCCCATTCCCCCATGCCCCCATTTCCCTTTCCCCGTTAACGAAGGCAGGAGGCAGAAGGCAGAAGGCAGAAGGCAGCTTTTATTTATTATCCCCACACCCCACACCCCACAACCCACACCCCACAACCCACACCCCACCCCCCAACCCCACCAAAA
>NZ_JASJFE010000885.1:0-1680 GCF_030067735.1 Microcystis sp. M53598_WE2
ACTTAAGTAGGTAGGCACAATTATTTGTAGGATGGGTTAGCGGTAGCGTAACCCATGCGGGCGTTGGGTTTCATGCTTCAACCCAACCTACGTTCATTTTATATTTAATTCCACCCACCTACTTATCAGCGTATCCCAAGCCAGATTTAAAAAATCAATGCCAGAGGATTTAAAATCATCTCCAGTCGGTACATCTATAATCATAATTTTTCGTACTCACTTTTATCATTTCATTTAAGGCGATTTATTGGTAAATGAGATTGTGTGGCTTTTCATCCCGCTCAAAATGATAGCGAACTTTTTTATTGTGTGGCTTGTACCCGAACTAAACTTGACTATACTTTGTGAGCCTCCGCATAAATCCGTAAAGCGGCGGACATTTTTTGTTCACAATCCTCGCCCTGTGATTGAAACCAAGCTAGGGTTTCGGGATCTACTTGAACAAGAACATTTACTTTCTCTACAGGTTTCCACCACCGCGATTTACTAAAAAACTCCTCGGTTAAGGGCGGAATATCGGATGTGTCGATTTCCTCTTCCGTAAGAGCGTCAACTTTCTCCCAATTCGTCTCGGAGGTATTGTTCATATCGTTTTCGTTCATAGGGTAAAGCTTTACGAAGTGAAATAATACGAATTGTATCTCTACTCGGTTCTGTAAAAACGACAACTACCACTCGGCCATCGAGCGTACCGATTCCTATCAATCGATCTTCGCCATAATTTTCTCGTTCGTCAAGGGAAACTCGAATGGGATGTTCAAATATCCGCTGCGCGTCCGCGAAGTCTAGATCGTGCTTGATGATATTCGCTCGGTTCTTTTGTCGATCCCACTCGAATTTCATATTTTTATTTTATCGAGTTGTCATTCCGTATATCGAAAAAAATCCTATAATTGTCGAAAATTCGATCGTTAGAGGGGTCATCTTGATCGAAATCAAAAGAAATCTTTCGCCTCGATCGAAATGACCCATAACCGGTCAACTAACTCAAAACACCGGAAGGAATCCCTAAGATATCCTCAATCTTAGGTAAATCTTCTAGGGGAATTACCTGGCCTTCATCCTCAAAACCAGCGATTTCAATTAAGATTGAGAATATTAATACTAGACAGGATAAGAGCTTCATATATCTAGAATGTATCAAACTAATCGGTCATGACTATAAAAACAAATCCGGGGGTAGATAACCCCCTTGTGTACAAATGATCTGGCAAATACATAAGAACTAATTAGCTGATGGTCTGAATTTTTGTTGTATTTTAGCCTTTATTCGAGCAATAAAGCTGGATTTGCTCTTTTTTTCGGGATCTTCGTAGATAAAAGTTTTGGCACTACCATCTTCTAATATTTCAATTAACTTTAAACTAGGTGCTTGTCTCTGTTGTTTTAGTGACTCAGACATAATAGTTTCCTCTGTGGTTTAGGTCTTAACCCTACTGTTATCATGAGTCAATTGCTTAACCTAGTCAATACCCTAGACATTATTCTTCATTCTCCAGAGTAATTTAACAACGTTATTGTATTGTGTCATCCAGTCTAAAATACTACTATGCAGATTTCTATCATTCATTGAGCTTAAATCCGCACTATCATCGGTATCAACAGCTAATAGTCCCAGAATAGAACTTTTTTGCAGTGCAGCTACAGCTAACACAATTTTTATATGAGGATTAATTAATA
>NZ_JASJFE010000125.1:0-3948 GCF_030067735.1 Microcystis sp. M53598_WE2
AAATAATCTCCTATCTCCTATCTCCTATCTCCTATCTCCTATCTCCTGTCTCCTATCTCCTATCTCCTGTCTCCCATCTCCTGAATACTGACTCCCGACTGCTGCCCCCTGCCTTCGTTAAAACCATTGTTGTAATTCCGGCCAACCCAAACCCTGACGCACGATATCCGGTTGATCGCCGGTAAAATCAACAATTGTTGACACTTCCGAACCGGGAGCCGAACCATCTTCGATAATTAAATCAACTATATGATCGAGGGCATCGAATAACCTAGCGGATTCTAATCCCTTGGTGGGAAAATCCCCCTCCTGATCGGGAAGATGGGCAGAACTAGAGATAATGGGATTTTCTAGGGTTTCGAGAATAGTGCGACAGATAACGTGATCGGGAACCCGGATACCGGTGGTTTTCCGCTTCGGATTCATCACCACTTTCGGCACTAATTTAGTCGCCGGTAAGAGAAAAGTGTAGGGACCGGGTATAACTCGTCGCATAATCTTATAGGCATAATCGCTGACCACTGCGTACTCGGAAATATTCGACAAAGAAGAACAGAGAAACGTCAAGGGTTTATCATTAGATAGTTGCTTGATTTGGCGAACTCGTTCGACGGCGGATTTCACATTGAGATCGCAACCGATCGCATAGACAGTATCGGTAGGATAAAGCATAATTGCCCCATTTTTAAGGGCATGACAGATTTCTTGGATAGAACGTTGTTGGGGATTTTCCGGATGGAGAGAGTAAATAGTAGCCATGATAGCAAAATCGTCGCCTATTGGGATTGTCCCACGGGAATTGCCGGGGATATGTGTTTAGGGGCGTTAGTAGATTTAGGAGTCCCCTTAGAATACCTGATTGCACAACTAAAAACTTTAGGAATTGAGGATGAATATCAGTTAAGGGCCGAAAAAGTGCATCGTCGCGGTCAAATTGCCACTAAGATTCACGTCGATGTCACTGCCGAGAAGTCTGCTGATCATCACCACCATCACCATCATACCCCCGCTCGCCATTTACCGGAGATCGAAAATTTAATTAAACAGGCAAATTTACCCCAGAAAGTCCAAGAATGGAGTTTAGCGGTTTTTCAACAACTTGCGATCGCAGAAGGAGCCGTTCACGGGATCGCGCCGGAAAAGGTGCATTTTCACGAAGTGGGGGCAACCGATGCCATTGTTGATATCGTCGGGACTTGTTTGGGTTTGGATTGGCTATCGGTGAGTGAATTATACTGTTCTTCTCTACCCACTGGCGGCGGTACAGTTCAGGCCGCCCATGGTCGTTTACCGGTTCCCGTGCCAGCAGTAGTACAATTGTTCGGTCAGCGACAAGTACCAATTTATAGTAATGGCATCGCAGCGGAGTTAGTAACACCCACGGGGGCAGCTATTGTGACAACTTTAGCTAAAAGTTTCGGTAAACCGCCGAAAATGCAGTTAGAAAAGGTCGGTTTAGGAGCAGGGACAAAAGATTTACCGATTCCCAATCTTGTCCGGCTTTGGTTAGGGAAAAAAGAATCAGAAAAGCTAGATGAAAGCGAAACCGTGGCAGTTTTAGAAACTCAAATTGATGACTTAAATCCGCAAGCGATCGCCTACTTAAGTGAGTCTTTATTACAAGTGGGTGCCTTGGATGTATTTAGTCAAGCAATTACTATGAAAAAATCCCGTTTGGGAATACTTTTGACAGTAATTTGTGCCTTGGATAAAATTGCTATTTGTGAAAATATGATCTTTCAGGAAACCACAACTTTAGGCATTAGAAGGACGATTCAAGAGCGATCAATCTTAAAAAGAGAGATACAATCGATCGATACTGTCTATGGTAAAATTCGGCTAAAAGTTGCCTACAAAGAGTCAATTAATCAACCGATTACCGTACAACCAGAATACGAAGATTGTGCCGCAATTGCCCGTCAGCATCATCTACCTTGGCGATCTGTTCATCAAATGGCTTTAGCTATTTGGCAAGAAAAAAATCAGTCTTGACAGCCGGGCAATTTTATCATAAAACTGCTATTGTTCAAAAGCTATTTCCAGGAAAATAATCCCAATTTAAAACCTGTTCTTGGCTAAAAGGACAATCAACTGGAAAAGTTTCTTTTGGTAAATTAGTTTCATTTACCGTCCCTCGCACTGCCTTTTGATAACATTCTGCGAAAATATCGGCTAAATAGGGTTTTAAGCTAGGACTATCCCTGAAAATAAGCTCTAATTGTTCTCTTTGCTCATCAATGGTATTTATCCAGTTATTAGTCCGTTTTTCCGGTTGATATTGCCATTTAAGTAAGTGCATCAAGAGAACTTTTAAACGACTGAATATCTCCCGTCTATTATTACGTCCCATATCGGATATTTCTTCGATTAAGTTATCTAAATCAAGGGCCTGTAAATTGCCCTTTTTTAAGTGATTTACGGTTTGCTCAATCCACAAATTAAAATCAGTTTCATAAAGCTGAGATAATTGATTTTTCATAATGAGAACGTTTCTTCTATTCTATCTTTACGTTGTGCCTATCTTAATGGTGTCTTGTCCAGATGATATTTTTACAAATATGAGATGCAGAGTATTTACCATAATTTATCTACTCTTCAAGGTATTTTTTTCTCTTTTTTCTCATAAATTTAATGGTGGTCAAAGTGCCAAGAACTCATAGCAAAATGATAGTTTTCTCTGATACTTCTGACTGAATAAAGAGGATATTTATTCTGTTGTGTCGAGCAATTTAAGAGTAAGCATTAGCGACCACAAAAAGCCCAAAAAACGGGTTTCTTAAAGAAACCCGTTCTCTAGATATAGAAAGGTTTTAAATATTCTCAAGGAATTAGGTTGTGTAAGTTTTCTCTAGATTATTATTGCGCTCAACTCAACCTACGAGGCGATGCTAAACAAATTGAAAGTAAGAACTGGTTAACGAAATGCTGGTGTTGTCTTGAACGACTCCAATTAAGTCACCTCCTTGATAGATGGCTGTATCTAAAGCAGAAGTACCAAACCAATTTACCCTCGATAGGCTAATTGAATTAATAATCCTATATATTTCAATATAGTCGTTTGCTCCGTTATAGTCAGTAATAAGAGCATAACCACTACCTTGATAATAGTTGCCAGCACCGCTACCTAGCACAAAAATGTCCGATCCAGCCCCCCCAACTAAAGTGTCATACTCATTGTTATAATAGTTGGTAATAGCAGTGCCCATTAAGCGATCATTACCATTACCACCACTCAGATAATCATTTCCTGATCCCCCTAATAAGGTATCATTTCCCGATTCTCCCCATAAAGTGTCATTACCAGTTCCCCCATCTAAATAATCGTTGCCATTCCATCCCCATAGGGGATCATTTCCCGACCATCCATACAAATAATCGTTGCCGTCGCCACCGTCAATATAATCATTGTTGGTATTACCGTAAATGGTATCATTGCCACCATAACCATAGGCATAAAGTTGTTCACTTCCCATATAGTTGTAGTAGTTTGCAAGATTTGTACCGTAGTAAGTAGCCATGACTTAATCCTCCTGTCTAGTTGTAGATAGTGGCCAGTCTGCACTCTACCCCCCCCCAGACTGTATCGTACGCTACAATTTAATAATTTTTTACATTTATCTCCCTGGCCGGGGAGACACGGGGATGATGACAGAGAACTCTTGAAAGAACGTAGAACGTAGGTTTGGTTGAAGCATGAAATCCAACGCCCGCTCATGTTACGCTACCGCTAACCCATCCTACAAATAATTGTTCCTCCCTAGTTATATCCATTGTTCAAAAGCTATTTTCAGGAAGATAATCCCACTTTAAAACCTGTTCTTGGCTAAAGGGACAATCAACCAGAAAAGTTTCTTTTGGTAAATTAGTTTCATTTACCATCCCTCGCACTGCTTTTTGATAACATTCTGCGAAAATATCGGCTAAATAGGGTTTTAAGCTAGGACTATC
>NZ_JASJFE010000145.1:0-1824 GCF_030067735.1 Microcystis sp. M53598_WE2
CCAAGCTATAGGATTTCCGATAAGCATTACCCCGCAAGGGGACGGAAACCCCGCTTCGCCGTCGGTACTCAAATCCGGTAAACTCGCAATTTCCGATAACCATTACCCCGCAAGGGTACGGAAACTCGTTATCGCTTTTCATGATGTTTTAGTAGAGAATTGGATTCCCGATAACCATTACCCCGCAAGGGGACGGAAACGAAAATTTGATCAGACTATCACCCCCCAGAAAGAGGCAGCACTCAAGATGATATCTAGAAGAAATTTTAGCCAAAGCCAGCAAGTAGAAATCGGTAAAACGAGAATTATTCAGGGAGCAACTGGCTTTTTAATGCTAATGAGTCTGCTTTCTCTCCTCTTAGCGCCACCTAGTTTAGCATCTCCTGAGCCACCTAATTCGGTTATCGCCGCCACCCGTCAAGATTTGAGTCGGAAAACCAAGATATCGGTTAATCGCTTGCAAATTCAAGCAGCACAACCACAAACCTGGCCCGATGGTTGTTTAGGATTAGCTAAACCGGGAGAATTCTGTACTCAAGCACTGGTGCAAGGATGGCGAATTATTCTGACTGATAACCAAAAAACTTGGGTTTATCGCACCGATAGCAGCGGCGCTAATCTTCGCTTAGAAAAGTAAATTTCTTTGGCTCTTTTCCGGCTGCTTTTTCGGCATCCTCAAAGCAGCGCTGTCCTGTCCGTTGGGTGATGAAAATCGGCTTAGAATGGCTCTAGGGTTTGTTTCAAGAATCTAGTCGTCTCTGGCAATCCTATTTAATTAATAATCCCAGTTTTTTGCTTCTTTTTGCCCTAAAACTCCCGCGATACTGGGAAAAGTAAGAAGTAATTCGGTCATCAGCCCTCAACTATCGTTAAGATGGATAGGAGAAGGTAAAGTTTTATATGTCCCCTTCAACTGCGTTTAGGAGTTCCTGCTAAAGATGACACAAGCTACTCAGATTCAAGGAAAAGGAATTTTACTCAGTGAGGCTGCCCTCAAACACCTTACCATGCTCAAAGAGCAACAGGGCAAGGATTTATGTCTGCGCGTGGGTGTGCGTCAAGGTGGTTGTTCGGGAATGTCCTATATGATGGATTTTGAGCATCCTAGCAATATTGGCCCCCAAGATGAGGTTTTCGATTACGATGGCTTTAAAATTGTCTCTGATAAAAAAAGTCTGCTCTATCTCTACGGTCTCATGTTAGATTACAGCAACGCGATGATCGGCGGTGGGTTCCAATTCACTAATCCCAACGCCAGTCAAACCTGTGGCTGTGGTAAGTCTTTTGGCGTTTAATTATTTCTCTGGGGTGATACCTTTCACCTCCGCCTCCCAGAGGCGATTTTTTTTTGCCAAAACCCTTGACAAAATCGGAGACTTGACATATACTTTTTGTATAATGGGAATCCGTGCCTGCCTGCGAACCCTTCATTTTTAGGCTAGATACCCTGCTCTGAATCAGAGACGATAATAATCTGAGGAAAACTTTTTAGACATCAAGAGGGGTTTTTGCTGAGATTCCGCAAGGTACGATTGACAAAGCTGAGGTAGTCGTCAATTTCTTCGTAGGCATCGAGTTCTTGCTTTTGTGCGGGGGTAATTGCTGATTCTTTCTCTAGTTGGAGTAATTCTTCAATCCGAGTCTGAACGGCAGTGGAGGCTCGAAATATAGCAACTCCATCTTCTAATTCTAGGCAGACGGCTCCCTCTCTGGCTAGGGCAGAGGGCAAGTGATTGAGTTTAGGGATTGCTTGGGGGGTCATTTCAGTTACCAGTTATCAGTCATCGGTGACTACCAAGGATTTTAATTTTTATCCCCATTATC
>NZ_JASJFE010000097.1:0-2664 GCF_030067735.1 Microcystis sp. M53598_WE2
AATTCTCCTCAAATATGCCTGAATCGTGGGTAGGCAACTCAGATAAAGTTCATTTTGTCAAGGATTGTCTAAGATGAGCTTACCCTGAATTTCCTTACTATATTTTGTGTTTTTTGTCAAGAGGTTTTTAGGGTTTTAGTAAAGATATGACGGTAAGATTCGAGAAGATAGGACTGTTTTGATGACAACTATTATTGATAGAATCGATAGAATAACGAGAGGAAAGCTTGATTGTTTGCCTCAACCGACAATTTTTAATTGTTAATAAACTTTGACCAGACCCTAACTATGAATGAACCACCTAATAGCGCTGGCGATGAAATCCAATTACCCCGGGGAGAAAGAGTTGACCAGCTAAGAAATCTCATCGAAACCCTACGCATTGCCGATGAAGTGGCCAATCGCGGTTATTTGATTACCAGCGCCGAAGTGGCCGATTTAATGGATATTAATCCAGGTGCCGTTACCAGTCGCGGCGACCATTGGCCGTGGCGAAATTGGGTAATCTCCCGGGTCAGACGCGAGGGAAACCAAATTCTTTGGCAGTTGGAAAAAGTCGATTAGGATTAATTGCAACCATCAGTTAATTTCTCTCTTAACTTTTGTCAATTAGCAATTAGGGTTTGCTAAATAAATCTAAAAACCTTGTTGGGTAAGACTTTTAGACTTTTGGTCAATCAAAAAGTCCCAGATCTGGGAGGGATCGGGGGGAAAATCCCTGGACTTTTTCCCTGAAAATTAGGTAATTTACCAGATGAAAATGGGTAAAAACCTACACCCCACACCCCACACCCCACACCCCACACCTCACACCCTGTCCCCACGAAAAACTTTTTCAGCAAACCCTAATTATCTCGTCATTTTCCCCCAGCAGATGACGTGCGAAACGTCGGGCTAGGGGCGGAGCCGATACAATTGTACTGGTAAAGCCAGAAAATACCTGCAATCCCAGTTTATCTGCGATCGCTCCCACTAGAGGCCGTCCCGAGGGGGCAAAGGCCACTAGGCAATGATGACAGCTGCCGGGGAGAGAGGCTAAAGAGGGCAGCAATGTCCCCACGGCGGCGCGTATTGCTTTTTCCCCCGTCAGAGGGTTTAAACTCCCGCCTGGATCGGTGATAATGGCGCTAATTTGCCCTAGATAAAGACTTTGATCCCGGAATTGTACCGCCCCCGTTTCTAAAACACTGGCAATTATTTCTGGGGTTTCTCTCTGCCAAATGCCCTGCTTTTCTAGTTGGGTGATTTTTTGCTCTAATACCAATCTGGCAGGAATTGCAGGCATAACTAGGGTGTTTAATTTGATCTCAGTGGGGGGAATTTTGATCACCTGGGCATGGGTAAAATAGACGGGAGCAGCAATACCGGATTTTTGCAGTAAAGACCGGGTTAATCCCCCGGCACAGACGATAGTTTCCCCAGCAGAATAATTATTTTTAGGAGTTTTTACGCCGGTAATTCTCGATGCAGTTTCAATTAATTCGATGACAGCTTCCCGAATAATCGTGCCTCCCAGACGCAGAAAAGCTTGTTGATAGGCAAGATTAGTTTTTTCGGCGTTAATGTGACCGTGGGGCAGTCGTAAAACTCCGGAGATAGCTGCGGGATTTAATAGAGGTTCTAAAGCGATCGCTGCTTGCGGATCGAGAATTTCGGGGGTAATAGCAAAGATAGCAAATTTTTCGGCCACAGCGACTGGATCATCTTCGGGGTTCACGGTGAGAATTAGCTCTATGTCCCGGTATTCGTTATCTATGCCCAATTCCTGCGATAAATTGCGCTGAATTTCTCGACCTTCTTGATATAATTTTCTCTGGATTTCTGTGGTGGCCGACCAATAGGCTAAACCCCCGTAACTGTAGAAAGTGGCGTTGAGGGGATGGGTTTCTTTTTCTAATAAGAGGACTCGACTGCCTAGGTTAGCTAGTTCATAACTTAAGGCAGAACCGGTGATACCACCACCGATAATTATGTAATCATAAGTTGTGGTCATAATTGGGCTAATTTTTTCTCAATTAATCTATTCTATCATTATACTTGCTCAGTTCCCTGGTTCTGATTTAAGCAATAATTGCTATAATTAGAGAAAAAGTTCAAAGCGGGATAGGATAACTATGCAACAGCTAGAAACTAGGGGGATAACTGACTCATGGATTAAAGGTAGTTGGGAAGAATACTTAGAAGCAATTAAAAACTTCCCAGAGAATCAAGGAAAAAGTTATTATTACAATGGCTATTATCGATTAGAAATGACTCCTATTGGATTTGAACACGCTAGAGATCATCATGTTGTCTTTTTGGGGGTGAGTCTCTACGCTATCCTCAAAGAAATTCCTTTTCAAGGACTCCCTACTTGTTCCTATCGCAAAAGAGGAATTAGAGAAGTGCAGCCAGATATATCTTACTATCTAGGAGAGAAAGCGAATCTGATACCAAATGGGACTTCGATTATTGATTTAAATCAGTATCCTCCACCAGATTTAGTCATTGAAATCTCAAAATCTACCCTCAATGATGACTTAGGTAATAAACGCTTACTCTACGAAGAATTAGGGGTTAGTGAATACTGGAGTGTTAAGGTAGATGATCCTCAAATATTCGCTTTTGAAATAATCGATCGAGGTAGCAAAAGAATTGATATATCAAAGGTTTTACCTAATTTAA
>NZ_JASJFE010000675.1:0-1916 GCF_030067735.1 Microcystis sp. M53598_WE2
AACTCTTGACCCCTCAAGGATTTCCTTCAGGGTTTTTCTAGATTCTACCCCGCAGCATCATCGCCATTTCATTGGGAACCGGGGACATTTCCAGGGCGACCTCATCGCTAATCCGTCCCTCTTGATAGAGGTTAAACAGAGATTGATTAGTGGTAATCATGCCATGGTATTCGCCATCTCTCATTAATTCGATAATTTCGTCATTTTTGCCGCTGCAAATGTAATCTTTGACGGTTTCTGTGTTGACGAGAATATCGTGAAAAGCGGTCCGTTTACTGTCGGTGGTGCGACATAAACCCTGGGAAATAATACAAACCAAGGATTCTGCGATCGCCACCCGCATCGATTCCCGTTCCTCGGCGGTATAAAGAGTTAAAATCCGCTCCAGGGTTTTAACGGCGCTGTTGGTGTGCAGGGTTCCCATAACTAAGTGACCAGTTTGGGCAGCTTTCAGGGCAGTATTAACGGTGGATTTGTCCCGCATCTCCCCCACCAGAATAATATCTGGGTCTTCCCGCAAAGAGGCTTTTAGGGCATTATCGAACTCATGGGTGTGTATTCCCACTTCCCTTTGTTTGATCAAACTGCGACGACTTTGATGGACAAATTCGATCGGGTCTTCGATGGTGATAATATGTTTGGCGTGTTCTTTATTTATGTAATCGATCATGGCTGCTAGGGTGGTGGATTTCCCTGAACCCGTCGGACCGGTGATTAAAATCAATCCCTTATGCACATCGCACACATTCCGGAACACAGCCGGTAAGCCCAATTGTTCCACAGTGAGGATTTTCAGGGGAATTAGACGCAAAACCATCCCCGGACCGCGCAGACTTTCAAAGATATTAATCCGCACCCTAGCGAATTCGTACTGAGTTGCACCGTCAAACTCTAGATCTTTTTTAAAGCGAAGGATTTCTTCTTCTCCTAGGATTTCCCGTAACCAACTATAAAAAGTGTTGATGTCAATTTCAGGATAGTTGAGAATAATCATTTCACCACGATCCCGCATCCGGGGTTGTTCTCCAACTCCTAGGTGAACGTCCGAATAACCCCGATCAAAGGCCATCCGGATCAAATGTTCTAAGGTGGGTTGATTGGGAGCGCGACCCGGCCGGGGTGGGGTTTGGGGAGAAGCAGCCTGACTGGGAGCGCGATTTTGGGGAGGACGTGGGGCGTAAATTTGACCATTTTGCGGCATATTCGGCACGTTTTTGGTCGGTGTCGCCACTTGTTGCGTCATTTCTTGAGTTGTCCCCGTGCTGGTTCCCGTGATTTCTGAGGGAGGTATCGGCATGGAGGGAACCGGCAGCGGCTGCAGTGGTCGCGAGGAAGAACTGGGATTTTGACTCATGAGCAATAGGGGGTTTTTTCTTTACTATTCCCCGATTGTACTAACATCCTATCAAATCATCCTCAATTTCTCAATTCCTCACAGACGCTAGATTGAGGAGCAAGGAGCCAGTAGTCTCCGAGTCAAGAGACAGGAGACAGGAGACAGGAGACAGGAGACAGGAGACAGGAGATTATTTTTATTTATTCTTCCCACTTCCCTACTTCCCCACTTCCCTACTTCCCCACTTCCCCACTTCCCCACTTCCCCACTTCCCCACTTCATAATTTATAATTCCCCCTCTCCTATACCTTTTAAACAGGATTTAGACCCTAAAATTGTTACAATCGAGGTTTAGGGCTGATGATTTTGACTACTCATTTCTGTTTGATCGTCAGTTTTAGGAGAGGTAAATACGTTGACATCCTCACCGCCCTAAAAGTGCGGCGATTCCTAAACCTCACGATTTAAGTTTCTGCTTCCACCACCGTCGCATACCACAGTTAAAAAACCATGTACTGTCTTACACAGAGTCCACAGACTTTCGCCCCATTTCAGAAGCCCGATTCCGTGTGTCCCACGG
>NZ_JASJFE010000600.1:0-1948 GCF_030067735.1 Microcystis sp. M53598_WE2
AGATTTTCGGCAAGAATCCACCCGTCACGCCGAATGTATCGAAGAAATCGCTCAATATCTCGGAGTTTTACCGAAACCCTATGGCAAATTAACCGAATCAGAAAAAATCGCCTGGTTAGTGGAGGAATTAAAAACCCGTCGGCCCCTAATTCCCCGGGAAATGCCCTTTTCGGAAAGAACCTGCGAAACCATTGAAACCCTGCGAGTTTTAAGAAGTCTGCAAGGGGAATTTGGTCTGGAAATCTGCCAAACCTACATTATCAGCATGACCAACGAGGCCAGCGATGTGCTAGAAGTGCTGTTATTAGCCCAAGAAGCTGGGTTATACGACCCCGCCACTAGCCGCAGTTCCCTCCGCATCGTTCCCCTCTTTGAAACCGTCGATGACCTCAAACACGCCCCCGGCATCATGCAGACTTTGTTTGAATTGCCCCTCTATCGGGCAACCCTAGCTGGCGGTTACGACCATTTAGCGGCTTTAAACGGGGAGGACGTGACCCCGGAACCGGCCATCTTGGAACCGAGTAATTTACAGGAGATTATGGTGGGTTACTCCGATAGTAACAAGGATTCTGGCTTTTTGAGCAGTAATTGGGAAATTCATAAGGCCCAGAAGGCTTTACAAAAAACCGCTAAACAATACGGCGTGAATCTACGTCTTTTTCATGGCCGGGGCGGTTCCGTCGGTCGGGGTGGTGGACCGGCCTACGCCGCTATCCTCGCCCAACCCCGGGGAACGATTAACGGTCGCATTAAAATCACCGAACAAGGCGAGGTTTTAGCCTCGAAATACTCTTTACCAGAATTGGCCTTGTATAACCTCGAAACGGCCGTAACGGCAGTCATACAGGCAAGTTTACTGGGCAGTGGTTTTGATGATCTCGAACCCTGGAATCGCATCATGGAGGACTTGGCCACCCGTTCACGGCAAACCTATCGCAGTTTGATTTATGAAGAACCGGACTTTTTAGACTTCTTCCTGTCCGTAACTCCCATTCCTGAAATTAGTCTTTTACAGATTAGTTCCCGACCAGCGCGCCGGAAAAGTGGTCAACAGGATTTAAGTACCCTGCGGGCAATTCCCTGGGTATTTAGTTGGACGCAAACCCGTTTTCTTTTACCGGCTTGGTATGGTTTAGGGACAGCTTTACAGATGTTTCTCGATGATTCTCCTAGCAGAAATTTGGAATTGTTACGCCATTTTTATCACAAGTGGCCTTTCTTCCAGATGGTGATTTCTAAGGCAGACATGACTCTATCGAAGGTGGACCTACAGATGGCCTATCACTACGTCAGTGAACTTTCTAAACAGGAAGATCGAGAACGTTTTCAACGTCTGTTTGAAAGGATCAAAGAGGAATATAATCGCACTAGCGAGATTGTTCTCCAGATCACCGGCGAGAAACATTTATTGGATAATGATCCGAATTTACAGCGCTCGGTGCAGTTACGCAACGGTTCGATCGTTCCCCTCGGTTTCCTACAGGTGTCTCTCCTCAAGCGTTTACGTCAATACAACAGTCAAGCTCAATCCGGTGTGATTCATTTCCGCTATTCTAAAGAGGAGTTATTAAGGGGTGCTTTAATGACGATTAATGGTATTGCCGCAGGGATGAGAAATACCGGTTGATTACAGATAATTAATGGTAATTTTCGGGGGGGTTATCTTGAAGGTAATCCACCCTCTTTTTGGGATTTGTCAACTTTTTGTAGAACTTCTACTAAGTTGTTATTTTTCAAGGGAAAATCACCGCTAAAATTGGGCATTACTTCCGATTTTATCCCTCAATCCAAGCTTTGGGGGGGTTCTATTGGCTAATATTAAGTAGCTGGTTATAATTAAATTAAAAATGGATTTTAGGTTCGATCCCCCCTGCCCCCCTTGATAAGGGGGGTGCCGATCCCCCCTTAGTCCCCCCTTTAATCCCCCCTTAATAAGGGGGGCATC
>NZ_JASJFE010000890.1:0-1726 GCF_030067735.1 Microcystis sp. M53598_WE2
ACGGTGCGCTATTGGGTTTTATTTAGGGTTTGCGGCAAAAAGCTTTTCGGTGGTGGCAGGGTGTGGGGTGTGGGGTGTGGGGTGTGGGGTGTGGGGTTTTATCGATTTTCAGGTGGTCAAGTACCTAATTTTCTGGGAAAAAGTCCAGGAATTTTCCCCCCGATCACTCCAATGGTTGGGACTTTTTGAGGAAAAAAAAGTCCAAAAGTCTTACCCAACAAGATTTTTAGATTTATTCAGCAAACCCTACATAACTGAGGTAAGAGACTCTTGCTGACTTGCTTGCAGATGGGATTGAGCGCGAACAGCGCGGAACATCCCAAAACGACATAAACCCGTGCCAAAGGCCAAACGCATCAGCAGAATTGTCGGCACTTCTCGGACGGATTTAAGCAACCCAGTTAGACCAAATTGCCACCAGCCTTGGGGACGAATCACCCCCTGCCAAATGGTATCAATCCAAGAGGGTAGAGTGGCTGTTGTCCAGTCAGCAGTCACCACTTCCCCATCTACCAATCCCGTGGCCGCCAACTGTTCGGCAAAACCTTCGATACTGGCAAAAGCGGGGTGGGACCACTGATCCAAAAGTTGGCGCATGACGGGACGTTCCCAGAAATTAAGCGGTTTTTGACGGTCATCTCGCTGATTCCAGTCCGCTACCACCAAGACTCCCCCCGGCTTAAGAACTCGCAGTAATTCCTGAGCAAAAACGGCTTTGTCCGGCATATGGGGACCGGCTTCAATTGACCAGACCACATCAAAACTCTCGTCGGGAAAAGAAAGGGCCATGGCATCATCGACCAAAAAGCGAGCATTTACATCTGGGGGTGTTAGTTCTTTGGCCCGTGCCACTTGTTTGGGACTAATAGTGACACCGGTAACGGCAAATCCGTAGTCGCGGGCCAGAATGCGACTGCTGCCACCAATACCACAACCGACATCGAGGAGAGTTGCACCGGTGGGTAGTTTATCCAAACCTCCCCAAGAGACCATTTCCGCCACAAAGTCAGCTTTTGCCTGTAGAAAGTCTTTTTTTTCTGGTGGGGAACCGTAGTGACCTAAATGGATGTGTTCCCCCCAATAATATTCTAAAATCCCGTCCTCGGTCCATTGGTCGTAGGAATTGGCCACCGAGTCCGATGATTGGTACTTGCGAGAGGAAACAAAATAGACGACGATAGCGATCGCTAGGAGTAACCCTAAAGATGATGTCACCAAAAGTATATTCATTCAATCCTACTGGGCAAACTGACACAAAGCTTAATATCTCTTAAAGATTATATAACTTTGAGGTTCTGCCGGCTGAGGGCTAACAGGGTTGAGTGACTTTGGTTACTCACCAGAAATTAACTATCGCGTAATGAGGGTTCCGAATTAACCCCACTGGGTAGAACCACTTGATGATCGCGTTCGGCTATGACTTCTGCTTTGGCCTCGGCGACGATATCCCCCAGCACTTCTGCTGTTTCGGCCAAGGAACTCTTAGTTTTTTCGTAGAGAACAACGCCAGTTTTAATCGTTGCTTTGGCGACCGGTTTCAGTAAAGAAATCACGGTGGGGGCCAACAGCAGCGCACCGATTCCGAAAACGATCGCTTTCCCTGGAGTAATTTGTGCTAGTTTTCTCGTTTGTTCTAACATCTGTGTTTTTTCCATGAGCTTTAAACCATTGATTTTGTTGCCTTCAGTCTGTAGATAGCAAAAGTTTTTAACTTAGAAGCATTATC
>NZ_JASJFE010000457.1:0-4815 GCF_030067735.1 Microcystis sp. M53598_WE2
AGAATTAATTATGCAAGAACTCTATTAAATATTTGTTAAAAAAGTTGCTAGTTTGACCTTTTTATGCTATCGGTCAGAAAAGGTCGGCGATAGAGATGGTGACAGGGAAGAAATCGAATAGAAAGGCCAATGGATTAGGCTGTCTAGCGGGGGGTCTGGTTTTTTGCCTATTATTTCCCCTGTGTGTTTTCTTTTTTGGTTGGTTATCCTTCGCTGTTGGGATGAGTTGTGCTTTCCCCAGTCAATGTTCGACAGAGGAGGAAATAATCAAGTTTATCCTATCAATGATTTCGTTTTTTGGGGGAGGATTCGCATTACCTATATTCCTCAGTTGTGCCGTGGGAAAAGCCGTTAGATTTGGGTTAAGTCGGAGAAAAAATAACCGAACTTATGTTTAAGTTCGGCTAGATTTAATTTAACAACTGGATAAAACTAACTTTCTGTCGCCGTTGCTGTGGTGGGAGGCAACTTAATATTAGTAGCTAATCCCAGAATTTGCAGCAGACGGATGGTCATCCAAGTCAGGTCAACTTCCCACCATTGTAAGCCATGACGGGCAGAATACTGATAGGCATGGTGATTATTGTGCCAACCTTCACCGAAAGTTAAGAGGGCAACCCACCAACAATTTTTAGAATTATCGTGGGATTCATGGCTAACATAACCAAATTTGTGGGTGGCGCTATTGACAAACCAAGTGGAGTGGAAAACTAAGACCAAGCGAACAAAAATTCCCCAAATTACAAACGGCCAACCACCCATAGCATAGAGAATTAAGCCTAAAACAATTTGGATAGGAACAAAATAATTTTGACAGAATTTATAGAAAGGATCGTCGGCGATATCCTGGGTAAAACGAGCGATTTCTTCGTCGGCAGGAATTTCGTGCAGCATCCAACCCATGTGACTCCACCAAAAACCTTTATTAGAATCGTGGGGATCGGGAGCAGTATCAGAATATTTATGATGAATACGATGTAAACCTATCCATGCGATCGCACCCCCCTGACAAGCGAGGGTCCCGCAGAAAACCAGAAAGTATTCTAACCATTTGGGAGTCTTAAAACTCCGATGGGAGACCAGACGATGAAAACCGAGGGTAATTCCTAAACCCCCGGTAATCCAATAGAGAATCAATGTCACTCCCACAGCACCCCAGCTAAAATTGCTAGGTAAGAAGGCTAAAAGAGCCACTAAGTGGATAAAAGCCATGTAGATGAGAGTCACCCAGTCAATGGGAAGTTTTTCGGAAGTCGCAACAGTCATTGAATAACCCAAAGGGAAACAACAGGAGACAGAGCATCATCGTCTTATCTGTCTCGATTTGACACAGGGGGAACTTTGACGCTTAATGAATAGTAACAAATATCACAGTCTATTGTTTGATGGATATCCCCCCTCTACTCCACAGGGCAGAAAAGGCCTTACTCCCCATCTTTTCGGAAATTGACGCACAGGTCAAGGAAAATCTCCGTCAAGTCCTCGGTGCTTTCCGTGAAAACCGCGTCGGAGTGCATCATTTCGCCAGTGTTAGTGGTTATGGTCATGATGACTTGGGACGGGATACTTTAGATCAAGTGTTCGCCCAAGCCCTGGGGGCCGAAAAGGCGGCGGTGCGGGTACAATTTGTTTCAGGAACCCATGCGATCGCCTGTGCCTTGTATGGGGTTCTTCGACCGGGGGATGAGATGTTAGCGGTAGCCGGTGCGCCCTACGATACCCTAGAGGAAGTAATTGGGATTAGGGGCAGTGGTCAAGGCTCTTTAAAGGATTTTGGCGTTAGTTATCGGCAATTAGAGCTAGATTCTACCGGTGCGATCGATTGGTTGGCTTTGGCAACAGCAGTTAAACCCCAAACCCGTTTAGTCCATATTCAAAGATCCTGCGGTTATTCCTGGCGATCGAGTTTGTCGATTGACGAAATCGAGAGAATTGTCCGTATAGTTAAACAACAAAACCCGAATACGGTCTGTTTTGTCGATAATTGCTATGGAGAATTTATCAACACCCAAGAACCCACCAACGTGGGGGCAGATCTAATGGCCGGTTCTCTAATTAAAAATCCCGGAGGTACAATTGTCACGGCCGGGGGATACATAGCAGGTAAAGCGGAATTAGTGGAAATGGCCTGCTATCGTCTGACAGCACCGGGGATCGGTAGGGAGGGAGGGGCAACTTTTGACCAAAATCGTCTTCTTTATCAGGGATTGTTTCTAGCGCCGCAAATGGTGGGAGAAGCGATGAAAGGTAGTCATTTAATCGCCTATGTGGGCGATAAGTTGGGTTATCCGGTCAATCCTGCTCCTTTTGTGCCTCGACGCGATATTATTCAAGCGATTAAACTCGGTTCCCCCGATAAGCTGATTGCCTTCTGTAAAGCCATTCAAGCCTATTCTCCCATCGGTTCCTACTTGGATCCCATTCCTGCCCAAATGCCGGGCTATGAGAGCCAAGTAGTGATGGCTGGTGGCACGTTTATCGATGGCAGCACCTCGGAATTCTCCGCCGATGGACCCCTACGGGAACCCTATATCGTTTTTTGTCAGGGGGGAACCCATTGGACTCATATTTCCCTAGCTTTAGAACAAGCGATCGCCGCTTTATCTTAAACGGGCCCTCTCACTTTCCTTCTCTCCTCTAGTTAATCCCAATCGAACTTTAAAAACTCAGTTATGGATTGTTTCTCCCCACTTTCCCATACTTTTTAAACAGGATTATAATAACAGTGGTACGATAAAACCGATCAAATATCTAAGGAGTTGTCATGAATTACAATCGCAATATAATACCATTAATGGCGGGGGGAATTTTAATATTAGCTTTTACTACCATACTGCGCCCTTTTGCCGTTATTGATACTGGCGAACGCGGCGTTGTCATGTACTTTGGCAAAGTGCAAAAACAAATCCTCGATGAAGGAATTCATCCCGTTATACCGATTGTCACCAAGATCAAGCCCATCAACGTTCGAGTCCAAACAACGGAAGTAAAGGCAAAAGGATCTTCCAAAGATTTGCAAGATGTGGAAACAACTATTATCGTTAACTGGCACATCGACCCCGACAAAGTTAATCAGATTTATCAACAAGTTGGGGATATCAATGTGATTGTCTCTGGTATTATAAACCCAGCAGTATCGGAAATTGTCAAAGCGGCAACAGCACAACGTCCCGTACAAAATATCTTGCAAGAGCGAGGAGAACTCAAACGTGAAATTGACACTTCCCTCGCCGAAAGATTAAGACGTTATGGGATAATTATCAATGATGTATCTCTCGTTAATTTTGGTTTTTCTGAAGAGTTTAACGCGGCGATTGAAGCCAAACAAGTAGCGGAACAAAAGGCAGAAGAAGCTGCTTTTCGCGCACAACAAGCAGCACAGGAAGCGAAAGCGGAAATCAACCGCGCGAAGGGACAGGCAGAAGCTCAAAAACTATTGCGCCAAAACCTAACAGCAGAAATTTTACAACAACGAGCAATCGAAAAGTGGGATGGACGTTTTCCTGTCGTCATGACTGGTTCAGGCTCCCTTCCCCTGATTAACATCGATTCCAATTTATTATCATCTCAAAAAGAGTAAATAACTTTAGTTCGCGTTAAAGAGATTTTGCCATGACTTCCACGAAAGAATAAGTCCGACCGGCCACGGTAAAATTTCCCACAAGAACTGCTGGGGCCGCATCTTAACTTTGTAGAAATATCGACAATCGGGAATTATCAGTGACTCTTAAATTATTCCCAATATATGAACAACCACAGGTGTGCATCGTAGATTGACAAAAATGAGATGCACCCAATGCTCGAACTTGTCTAACTCGATGCCAGACGGGAAAATAAGCACAAATTTAACTATACTCATTACAATATAAATATCAACGACCACGATAAAAAACTCTTATGCGGGTAACTCTAAAATCGGCCTTGAGTGACAGTCATATCGATGCTAATCAAAACAGCAGTCAACGTCAACTGATGCTATCGATCGCCGCCACCAGTGAACAGATCAACACAAATTTACCGATTAATCTTTGTTTAGTTCTCGATCATAGCGGTTCTATGCAGGGAAAACCCCTAGAAACGGTCAAAAAAGCGGCTTTAAGTTTAATAGAATCCCTCGGAGTTAATGATCGTCTCTCGGTGATAGCTTTCGATCATCGCGCCAAAGTTATTCTTCCCTCCCAATCGCGACAGGATGACCTGACCTTAATTCGCTCAAAAATTCAACAATTACAAGCGGGAGGAGGTACAGCGATCGATGAAGGGATAAAATTAGGTATTCAAGAAAGTTCTACCGGCAGCAAAGGTTATGTGTCTCATATTTTTCTGCTTACCGATGGTGAAAATGAACACGGAAATAATCAACGCTGTTTAAAATTAGCCGAAGTGGCGGCCGAGTACGGTATCACCTTAAATACCTTCGGTTTTGGCGATCATTGGAATCAAGATATCCTAGAAAAAATTGCCGATATCGCTGGCGGAAGTTTATCTTATATCGAAAGACCCGAACAGGCTTTAATTGAATTTACTCGTCTATTTAACCGTTTGCAATCTGTCCGGTTAACTAACGCTTTCCTGCAATTAGAATTAGATGCTCGGACTCATTTAGCGGAGTTAAAACCCATTGCCCAAGTTGCCCCAGAAACTATAGAAATGAGCCTACAAAAAGAGGGCAATTTTTACATCACCCGTTTGGGTGATTTAATGATAGATGAAGAAAAAATTATCCTCCTCAATCTCTATATCGACCAAATTCCCCCCGGTACTCATACCATAGCTAAGGTGAAGATTCGCTACGATGATCCCGCTTCCGGTCAA
>NZ_JASJFE010001095.1:0-7203 GCF_030067735.1 Microcystis sp. M53598_WE2
CCAGTAAAGCATCGGAAGGAAAAAGAATTCTTAGGCTTTTCATGGAGTAGGGTTTGACTATATATCTTATTTGATTGGGTTCGGGCATCCAATGACCGATATATATATCTTTTTGAAAAAACTTCGCTTGCAGAAATAATCCTAAAGCTCTATCAAATCCCCAGAGAGGCAACCAAGTTAAAATTTCTCCTATCCTCATGTTGCGGACAAAATCATCTAAGGCTTCTTTCACTAAGGCAGTCTTCCAAATATTATTATTGAAAGGTTCTAGATGGCAGCCATGAATATCTTTTCTTTTGCCGTAGGGCCATAAAGCTAGTCTTAACTCGAAAGGATTATCTAGGGGAGCGATGGGAACTTCCACTAAATCTTGGTATTTATCTTGTCTTTTTCTAGAGACATTTAACTGATTGATAGCGGGTAGCTCCGGCCAGGGAGCTTTAATTTTTTCCTCATCGAGATAATCAATTTTCTCCTTATAAAGACGTAATAGCCAACTTTGGGGAAAATTATGAAAGTAATCTTTCGCTAAGGCAACCACCTGGGGATGCAAGAAATCATCATCATCGAGAGCCAACACATATTGACCAGAAGCATTGAGAAGACCGACGGCCCTCTGGGCCGTTTCTCCCTGATAAAGACTATGAAAAATTTTGACTCTGGGGTCTTCTACGGAAGGGGTAACTGCTCCGGGAGGATAAACCCAAATAAATTCTACTTCCCCTTGAATTGCCAGAAGTTGTTGCAACCAATATTCGGAAAATTTGCCCAGAGTTGGAGTAACGATTGATAGAATTGGTGAGTTGATCATGATTAGCTGACTATCCCTCTTTTCCTAGTCGATAAAGTACATATTTTTTGGGAACTTCCCTGAGATTGGTAATCACCAGATTCCACATATATCCATACTGAGGAAAACACTTGACTAGGAAAATTTCTGATAAAATGCCATAGCGATTTAGTCTTCTATATTCGGGGGGATTGTTTTCCATGCGTAACTGTTCTGGAGATGGCATGAGATGACCGATGATTTTCCCTTGGCCTTGCTCGAAAAACTTAGCTTGAATAAATAAACCCAAAAGACGATCTAAACACCAAAAGGGAATATACTTAAACGGACCCATTAATGGTAACAAACTAACGATATCTTTGCAGGTTGCCTGTACCATTTGAGTGAGCCAGACTTTTTTATCAAAATTTTCAGTATGAGGGCCGTGGTGATCTTTTCTTTCGCGCACAAAGCACATCAAATCTAACTTTCTTTTGTCAAAAGGAACGATGGGAATTTCCTTTAAGTAGCCACTTCGATCTGAGCCATCCTGATTTTTGGAGCTTTTATCCCACACCAGTAGTTCTTCTATCTGGGGCAGCGGTTGCCAAGGAGCGGTCAGTTCTTTTGTTTCCCCATACTGAAATCGCTTAGTACAGAGTCTCATCACCCAGCTATCTGGAAATCGCTGGAAATACTGTAGAACCATGGTCAAGATATCGGGATGAAGAAACTCATCACAATTAATGGTTAGTGTGTAAGGTGCTGTCGCATTCATCAATCCACTAATTCTTTGAATAATTTCTCCCCGCAAGGGACTGACTATTTGCTGTACCCTGGGGTCGGACGTGGGATACTTAGGTGCTCCTGGTGGATGAACCAAGATAAATTCTACTTCTCCCTTGACCTCGGTCAGCGCATTAAACCAGTGGTCAGCGAATCCTTCTCGGGTCGGAATAACAATTGATAGGCTTGGTGTTGACACCTTGTCCATGATAAAAAAATTTTTCCTCTATTTTTTGATGCCATTGTATCATAGTTCTCCGGCAACAAGGAAAATTTCTGGAAGATCAGAAGGCTGAGAGGTCAAGAGTGGGAATTCAAGAGAAGTAAAATCGATATTCAACTTGTTTCCCATCCTAAAAACTGATTTCTAGGTTTTTTATCCTTGAGAAATTAATCATGCCCAAAATCCGAAGTATTGGTAGTCTGATAAGCTTAGATAGCAAGCATAAGGGCAAATATTAACTAATATAAAATCGTGCCAAATTTCCCCCACTAAATCAGCATTTCCATGACTACCCTTTTTCCATTCCTCTTTTTCTACTTGACTCAATTGGCTGTAGAAGGGCAATTAATAGACAAATATTATCCTCCAACCACTCACTCTAGCCTTCCTTTCCTAGCGGTGGGCTTATATACTTGCCATGTAAACGTTTTATCTAGGATTTGCTGAAGTTGATGAGCAGGTATTAGTGTCTGTGCTTCACCTTGACGAGAAAGGCTGTAAATAGCAGTTTCCTACTGTCTTTTCACTGATTACTGCTCACTGATTACTGCTCCCTGAAAAAGGCTGACGGCTATAAAACGGGGACAGGCAATTGACGCTCCCGTCGCGCTCATGGGAGGGATTCTTGATTCACCGAGTCCACTTAGACTAAGTACCTTGCGATTCTCAACCCAGAGGTGGTTCTCTCCTCAAGCGTTAACTTTGGGTGCGCCCCACCCTAGTTGTATTTCTACAAAATTTGCTTGAATTGAAGTGTTAGCTTCAAATACTGCTTTGTCTAGTTCCTGCAAAGATTTTACCTACCTACAGGTAGAAACTAGAACATTAGGTAGGGCTTGCTGAATAAATCTAAAAACTTTGTTGGATAAGGCTTTTAGACTTTTTTTCCCTCAAAAAGTGCCGACCATTGGAGGGATCGGGGGTAAAATTCCTGGACTTTTTCCCTGAAAATTAGGTAACTGACTACCTCAAAATCGGTAAAACCCTACACCCCACACCCCACGAAAAACTTTTTGCCGCAAACCCTAGCTAAATCGGACAGCAAGCTGACTCAGCAATTGAAGCGAAAACTCTGCCATTCTCTAGGATGCCATTCCGGGTTAATCTGGGTTTCGGACGCAATTTTTCGATGACTAAATTTTAAGAGGCAGTATGGAACGCACTTTCTTAATGATTAAACCCGACGGTGTGCAGCGCAATCTGGTGGGGGAAATTATTCAACGCTTTGAAACTAAAGGTTTTACGCTGGTTGGGTTGAAAATGATGCAGGTTTCTAGTGAATTAGCGGAAAAACACTACGCTGTTCATAAGGAAAGACCCTTTTTCCGTTCGTTAGTCGATTTTATTACCTCCTCCCCCGTGGTGGCCATGGTTTGGCAAGGAGAAGGAGTAATTGCCTCCGCTAGAAAAATTATTGGCGCCACTAATCCCCTCAATGCTGAACCTGGTACGATTCGCGGTGATTTTGGCATTAGTGTCGGACGCAATCTTATCCATGGGTCCGATGGTCCAGATACGGCCAAAGATGAAGTTAGTCTCTGGTTTAGCGATGCAGAATTAGCTAATTGGACTCCCGCAATCACTCCCTGGGTGGTAGAATAAACCCCTTTGAGGCAGTCAGGAGCCGGTCGTCAGGAGACAGGAGACAGGAGATTGCTTTTATTTATTCTCCCTTCTCCCCTCTCCCTTCTCCCCATTTCCCCAACCCCCTAATATTCGGAAATTATGACCGTAGAATCCAGCTTACAACAGTTAAAAAGAGCTTCATCGGGACGATTACCCAGCAGTTACGGGGTCTATTTTAAGAATACCCTTGTGGCCCTCTGTCATGCTCTTGAAGATCATATCTTGCAAACTAGCAGCCCAGATAGTACAAATAAACCACTGGTCTTAGTCACCTTTCAACAGGGTAAATGGTATTTACAGGAAGCTGAGCGCTATTTAGATATCGCTCGCTCTTCTCGTCATATTGCGATCGCCGCCGTGGCCGATAGTGGTTTTTCTGAGCATAAAACCGGCAGTTTAGAGAATGTTTCGCTAGTTAACTTAGATAATAGCGATAGTTTGGTTAATGAGTGGAATTTAATCATTCTTTCCCCCGATTACGCCTCCATGGTACTCTGTCATGAGTTATCCCCAGAAGAATACCGGTCCGATAGTCAACCCCAAATAGACACGGAGCGAAAATTCTACGGTTTATGGACATTCGATCGGGATTTAGTCGAAAAAGCCGCTAGGATCTTAATTGAGCGTCTGCATCCTTATAATCCCAGTCTAGCGGCCGATTTAAGCAGACAACAGCAGGAAATTAGTCAAAATATTAATCCCATTCCCACGGATTTAACGGGAGTAGTCTCTCGCATTGTCACCTATCTGCAAACCAGTCAACAGCAGTTAGTCACCGTCAGCAGACAAACGCGAGAATTAAGCGACTTAGAAGGACAAGCATCCCGTTTAAATAAAAATTTGGCCGCTAATAAACTGCAAGCTTTTCTAAGAATGGCTCAAAAGGTCGATGAAAGAGATATTGATAATCCCCTTGCTTCCCTACAGGTGGCCGCTTTAGCGGAAATGTTGGGACAATTGCTCGATTTACCCACCCTGAGATTGCGACGCTTACGATTAGCCGGTTTATTATACCGCATCGGTCTAGCGGAGGCTCCGATCGAAGTTTTTAGACAGCGTGCCAGTCAGTTAGAGGGAGCAAATGCGTTATTTTGGCGGGATAGATCGGTATTAGGAGCGCAATTACTCGCCACTATGCCCGAATTAGCCCCAATTCAACAGATTATTTACCATGAGTTTGAATACTGGGATGGTAGCGGGGTTCCCAACGGCTTAAAAGGGGAAGAAATCAGCCTAGAGTCGAGAATTTTAGGATTATCAGCCTATTTTCAGGAATTAACTCAACCGCGAGGCGACCGACTAGCTCTAGATTTAGGAGAGGCCCTAGAGCGCTGTCAAAATTATAGCGGGATTCGTTTCGATCCCGCTTTGGTAGAAAAATTAAGTTCGGTAATTCGTCTGTGCGAAATGGGATGGATGCAATTACCCGATCGCCCTAGTCAAGTCCCCGCCGTCTGGTTAGAATCAGTTTAGATTAGGGTCTGCGGCAAAAAGTTTTTCGTGGGGGTAGGGTGTGGGGTGTGGGGTGTGGGGTGTAGGGTTTTACCCATTTTCAGGGGGTCAATTACCTAATTAATTTTCAGGGAAAAAGTGCCTAAATTTCCCCCCCGATCACCCCAAGGTCTGGCACTTTTTGATGGGAAAAAAGTCTAAAATTTTTACCCAACAAGGTTTTTAGATTTATTCAGCAGACCCTAGATTAGACTCCGATTAAACTCTGCATGGCACGTCTCATATTAGCCGGTTTAAAAGCTGCCATGGCCGCGGTCGGTTCATAGCCGCAATGTACCATACAATCGGCACATTGCGGATTGCCACTGGCCCGACCGTAGTTATCCCAATTGGTTTCTGCTAAAAGTTCCCGAAAGCTTTTGTAATGACCTTCGTTGAGCAGATAACAGGGTTTTTGCCATCCTAAAAGACTATAGCTAGGACTACCCCAAGGGCTGCATTCATAGTCTTGTTCACCGATGAGAAAATCGAGAAAGAGAGGATTATGGTTAAAATTCCACTTTTTCTGCCCTGATTTCCAGGGTGAGAGAATTTCTCGGAATAAAGCTCTAGTTTGCTCCCGTTTCAAGAAACTATCTTGATCCGGGGCCCACTCATAACTGTAACCGGGGGAAATCATCATGCCATCGATGCCCAAAGTAGCGAGAAAATCGAAAAATTCCTGCATTTCTCGCGGCTCTGTGCCTTCAAAAACCGTGGTATTAGTAGTAACCCGAAAACCTCTCGCTTTCGCTGCTTTAATCCCTTGTACTGCCTTATCGAATACTCCCTCTCGATCCACACAGCGATCGTGATGTGCTTTTAAACCGTCCAGATGGACACTAAAGGTAAGATAGGGTGAAGGAGTGAATTTATCCAGGCTTTTTTCCAACAACAGGGCATTGGTACACAGATAGACAAATTTTTTTCTGTCCACTAACCCCTTGACAATTTCATCGATTTGTGGGTGTAAAAGCGGCTCGCCCCCGGGGATGGAAACCACGGGAACCCCGCATTCTTCCACCGCTGCGAAACATTCTGCCGGGGTGAGATGATTGCGGAGGATTTCCGGGGGATGTTGAATCTTCCCGCAGCCAGTACAGGCTAAATTACAGCGAAATAGCGGTTCTAGCATTAAAACTAAGGGAAAACGCTTTTTTCCCGCTAGACGCTGTTTCAAGATATAGGAAGCAACCACTAAAGCTTGTTGCAGTTGGACAGCCATTTGCTCACACCAATAGGATTCTAAGTCACCGAAAAATTGGGTCTGAAACCCTATCCTTTTAGGACAACTTTAATTTAGATGGTAGCACATTTACACCATATATGCCAGAAAGTGAGGTATGGAAAAAGCCACACCAGAACAAGGGTCGCTATTGCAGCGCACCTTGGGCTGTGTAATATTAGTTGACAATAAAGCTCTCCATGTCAGAACACAAGCATGGTACTAAAGACAGGAAAGAGTAGGCTAGACTCAAACTCCTTCAATGTTAACCGAGGGGAAAAAACCAGAAGAATTATACTTTTTAAACGAGGTTAGCTGTGTCCCTTTACCGCAACCCGAATTAATACAGCACTTTCCGAGACGGATCATCCCCTGCAATCACCGAAATGCTTACTGCATAAGCACTTCAACCCTAGTAGTTGTACTTGAGCGGTCTGGCAAGGGCTGTAATAGGGTTAGCAAAATAACGATTAAAGAGTTCCTGCGAAGACCTAGTGGGACTTAGGCGTTTTCGGTCAGCAAAAAAGGCTCAAACCATTACGGGACAAAGGGTTAACCTCGATTGATGATTTTCCTTGATCTATCTGGGTTTCAGCGATTTTGGGCTTCTCGAAGTAAATCCCAAGCGGGGATTGGAGTTGAGGCTTTTCTCGATTTTTTTTTTGTCTAAGTCCCACTAGTGGGAATATGGGTAGCAGCGCTGTAGTTAAATAAAAACTTCTTAACTTCCTAAACTTAGGTGGTAATTCCCAAATAACTCGCCGATAATTACTGTTATGTTAAAAAACTTCAGCAATCATTTGTCGAGGAGGAATAGGTAATGACAGTCTCATAATTTACAATTGACAATTCAATCTATAGCAGTTATCTTAATGATGAGATGCTAAGTTTTCCTGTGGGGGAGCCGTTCTCCAGCCTTCAATAAATTAAGTTATGCTTCATCTTTATGAGAAAAGCTATAACTTACAATCTATTCAAGCAGTTCTCAATAGATTGCTAATCTTGTTCTTTATACAGATGCAGCAGCGATCCTGTTTCCGGCTAAACGGGAGCAAAAAATTTTAGGAAATTAGGAAACTCAGG
>NZ_JASJFE010000831.1:0-2191 GCF_030067735.1 Microcystis sp. M53598_WE2
AACATTTTTACATAAATTCAATCCCGACCAATTTGAAATAATTAAATTCAGGAAAGGGAATGATGATAAAGATTTATCAGTAAATGGAAAATGTCCGTATTTTAGAATACTAATCAAGAATAAACGAATACAAACTGAATATATTGATTTAACTGACAAAGAAAAACAATGTATAACTCAGTCCTAGGGTGCGTTCCCTAATGCAAGTCCTACTACTCCAGCGATCGATTTTGGAGAACGCACCATGCACATTGATTGCAGCTGTGAGTCTAAGTGCGATGCCGAAGAACGTAGTGCGATCGCCGTCATCTTCTTGATTAATGTTTAAAACTGCCATTGCTTGGGATAGGAACGCAGAGGGCGATCGCTTTTTGGGGATGAGGAGGGGAAAATAGCGATCATCTTGGGTTAAAATGGATTTTTGCTCAAGCTCATTGTTGAATGGCATTCACTCGTGTCTAAAAGGGATAAACTACTAGAACTACTGAAGAATAGTCCTAATAACGCAAGATTCAACGATATTTGTCAACTGCTAGAATTAGAAGGGTTTTCCCTTGATCGAATTACAGGTAGCCATCACATTTTTAAAAGAAATGATATTATTTTGGTCATACCTGTTCATAATAAAAAAGTAAAATCTGTTTATATTCGTCGAGTTCTTGAAATTATCGGAGATAACTAAAGATGAATTATCCAATTATTATTTATCCCTGTGAAGAAGGCGGTTTTGTCGCTGAAATTCCAGCACTATCTGGCTGTTTGGCTCAGGGTGAAACCTTAGAAGAAACCCTACAAGAATTACTGATAGTAAAAGATTTATGGTTAGAAACAGCCCAAAAATATAATCAAAAACTTCCCAACTTAGAAACAGAGATAGCGAAAATCAAAGCATTAAGCACTGTATAGAGCAATTTTGGGGGAATGGCGATCGCTTTTTGATGAAGAGGGGCGATCGCTTTTGGAGGGATCAATTTTTGGGGAATGGCGATCACTTTTTTTTCATCAGTGCTAACTCATGCTGATTTTGATATAATAGCCATAATTGTTTGACATCTTAAGAGAAAAAATCATGATTAGAGCGATTAAACAGAAAGGAATTGTTGGCAGAGAAGGAAAAATAGAGCTTTATTCTGCGGAACTAGAAGAAGGAACAGATGTGGATATTATTATTTTAGTATCTGATTCTGAACCCGATACAACCGAATATCTTCTTTCAACAGAAGCCAATCAGCGTCAATTATCCGAAGCTATTGACAGAATAGAAAAGAAAGAAAACTTAGTGACAATTACCACAAAAGAATGGCGTGAAAAATATAGTATTTGATCCGAAAGCTTTTAAATAATTCAATGAATGGGCGATAGAAGACAAAAAACTCTATAAAAAATCCTTGATTTAATTGATGATATATTGCGCCATCCCTTCTCTGGAATCGGCAAACCCGAACCCTTAAAACATCAACTCAAGGGTTATTGGTCAAGACGTATTAATGATGAACATCGCTTAGTTTATAAAATTACAGCCGTAGGGTGCGTTCCCTAATGCAAGTCTTATTGCTCCAGCGATCGATTTTGGGGAACGCACCATGCACATTGATTGCAGCTGTGAGTCTAAGTGCGATGCCGAAGGCACTGCGTAGCAGTACGCCGATCTTGTAGGCTGTGTTAATGAGATGTAAAGCCCCTGACTTTGGCTTGATCTATTCGGAGCTTTTTCCAATGGGTTACAATGCCAATAAATAGGGTTTGCGGCAAAAAGTTTATTGGTGGGGTTAGGAGTCAGGAGTCAGGAGTCGGGAGGGGAAGAAAAAGATGAACGTAGCGACTGTTTCAGTGCCTACTCGCTACAAGGAGCAGGCGCCAAGCAGAAGTGTTTAGCCCACCTAGAACGAGAATTAAAAGCTCTCTGACAGAGTCGCTTTCAGGGCAATCGGGATTTTGCCCGCCAAGTGCAATCAGTATTATGGCAAGCTCGACTTGCTTATCAGAATTATCAAGAAGGAAAACGGCTCTTCGGTTTGTGTTATGCAATGGACGGGGGTTATAAGGGATGGAACCCTTATAGAGAAAGGCACTTAGCGATTTTTGTCAATTGTTTTTGCTCTAGAGCCAACTAATCAATTAAGTCTCTTACCAGATAAGGATTTAGTCGATTTATGCCCCCCTATCGAACCATACCAAGTAACGAAGAACC
>NZ_JASJFE010000042.1:0-5591 GCF_030067735.1 Microcystis sp. M53598_WE2
CAAATTACTTCGTTCAAGCTAAAAATCTAACGGAAGCTAAAAAAGTTTACCCGATATTAAAGACGGTTAACGCTCAAGTCTTACAGCAAGTCTTAAAAACTGTAGATAAAGCTTTTGACCAGATAAAATCGAAAGGCTTCGGCTTTCCTAGATTTAAGAAAAAGATGCGGAGTTTGGTTTTTCCTGCGCTGTCAAAAAACTTTCTAGGGGATGGATGTTTGAATTTTCCACAATTGGGAAAAATTCGGATTAGGAAATCTAGGGAGTACCCGTCTGGGTTTGAGCCTAAACAAGCTCGAATTATCCGCAAAGCGTCGGGATTTTACGTTTCGGTTTCTTTCCAATCTACGGAATTAGTTCCCGATATGACAGTTGGGAAGACCTGTTTAGGAATCGACGCGGGGATTGAAAGTTTTGTCGCTACTTCACGGGGAGATTTAATCAAAGCCCCTCGATTTTTGTTGAAAGTACAGAGTAAGCTTAAATTGCTACAAAGACGCTTGAAACGGAAAACTAAAGGCTCTAGCAATTGGTTAAAACTTCAGGAGAAGATAGCGAGATTACATGAAAAAGTGTCTAATACTCGTAGAGATTGGCACTTTAAGTTAGCTCATTACCTTTGTGATCTTGCTGATAATATCTTTGTCGAAGATATTAACTTCATTTCCTGGTCTAGAGGGATCGTTAGAAAACAATCTCTGGATTCGGGCATCGGTAGTTTTATTAACGAGATACTACCGTTTGTCGCTTGGAAACGGGGGAAATATTATCTTAAAGTCGATAAAAACGGAACTTCCCAGGAGTGTCCGAATTGTGGCGCGATTACTGGCAAAAAGTCGTTATCAGAAAGAGTTCACCGGTGTGATTCTTGCGGCCACATTGAACCGAGAGACACGGCATCAGCAAAGGTAATCGAGAACCGAGGAAAAAACGCGGTCGGACTGACCGTGTTAGAAAACGCTCGCGGAGGCGATTTGACGGGGATCGACTGGGTTAAACCAGGTCGATCTAGTTAAAAACCTATGAACCGAGAATCTCCCGCTACACCGCGCGAGCGGTTAGCGGGGGAGAGTCAAAATTAGAATGATTAAACCCCAACCATAACCCCGCCTCGATAGCCGATAACTGATCGCTAAACATGGATCCATCTTTCGCCCTTACCCTGCAAATTGTCATCACTGTGGTGGCGGGGATTACAGCCCAAGTCATTGCCGAATACCTGAAAGTTCCCAGTATTGTCTTCCTGCTCATTTTTGGGATTGCTTTAGGGTCCGATGGTTGGGAAATTTTACACCCCCAAAGTCTGGGAATTGGCTTAGAAGTCCTTGTTGCTCTCTCTGTGGCGATTATCCTATTTGAAGGCGGTTTAAGCCTAAGCGGACGGGAATTAGGGCGAGTTTCTGGCAGTTTACGCAATCTTGTCACCCTCGGTACTTCCATCACTCTCATTGGTGGCGGTATGGCGGCCCACTGGTTGGGGGAATTTCCCTGGCCGATCGCATTTCTTTACGCTTCTTTAGTGGTGGTAACTGGTCCGACGGTGATCGGGCCTTTGCTGAAGCAAGTAGCCGTAGATCGGCGGGTGGCGACGCTTTTGGAAGGGGAAGGGGTATTAATCGACCCGGTGGGCGCAATTTTAGCCGTAGTGGTGCTAAATACGATTATTGATAGTCATGCCCGCCCCATGGAAATTATCACCGGTTTAACCCTACGTTTAGGCATCGGGGCGGCGATCGGCATTGCTGGAGGCGGATTGTTAAGTTTTATTATAAAAACTTGCAATTTTCTGACTTTTGAGCTAAAAAATCTCGTGGTTTTAGCGGGAGTCTGGGGGTTATTTGGTTTATCACAATTTAGCCGCAGTGAATCGGGGTTAATGGCGGTGGTAATGGCGGGAATTGTGCTAAAAGCGGCGGCAGTTCCCGATGAGCGGTTATTAAGGCGTTTTAAGGGTCAATTAACCACTCTTTGCGTGTCGGTACTGTTTATTTTACTAGCGGCGGATCTTTCGATCGCCAGTGTCATCGCTTTGGGTTGGGGCAGCGTCCTGACGGTGTTAGTCTTGATGCTGGTGGTACGTCCCCTGAGTGTGGCTCTGTGTACCCTAAAAAGTGACCTAAATTGGCGACATAAGTTATTTATCGCTTGGGTTGCCCCTAGAGGAATCGTCTCTGCCTCCGTAGCTTCTTTATTTGCCATTTTACTCACCCGTGCCGGTATTAATGGCGGTGAAGCGATCAAAGCTTTAGTCTTTTTAACAATTTTAATGACCGTTTTTATTCAGGGATTAACGGCGCGTTGGGTGGCAAAAGGGCTAAAAATCACTTCTTCTGCGGCAACAGGGGCAGTAATCGTCGGTTGTAATCCCCTAGGTCGCTTAATCGGTTGTTTATTCCAAGAACAAGGGGAAAACGTGGTTTTAATCGATACGGATGCCAGGGCCTGTGAACAAGCAGAAGAAGACGGTTTGACGGTGCTGCAGAGTAGCGCACTTGATACAAAAATACTGCAAGAAGCCGGCATCGAATCCATGGGGACTTTTCTGGTTTTGACTAATAATAGCGAGGTTAATCTGGTTTTAGCCCAAAGAGCCGGCGAGGAATTTCATCCTCCCCGGGTTTTGGCTGCCTTTGCGGGAACCCCTAACCCAGATAAAAATAAGGTTAATCAGGTTTTTCTCCCTAGTTTTTCGGTCAAGGAATGGAATCAGTATTTAGACGATAATCAGATTAAATTGGGTAAAACTATCTTTAAAGGCAATGATTTGAGCGAACAACAGACCAGATTAACTAAATTAATTGAAAATGGCGAACTGCTGCCCCTACTATTGCGTCGCGATAATTCCCTACAGGTAGTAACAGAAAGGGAAGAATGGCGCACCGGAGACGAATTAATCTATATTCTGCGCGATTTACGCCCGCAACTGCTTAAACGTCTTTCTGGCACTGTCAGAACCCGTTTATCTTTAGAAATCTTACCCGAAGTGGAAATCGCCACCAGTAGATAAGTAATAGGACAAAATTAACTTCTTGGTGAGGATAGGCACTCTGGCAACTTAACTTAGCTAAAAAAAACGGTACACTGATAACTGATAATTGATAACTGATCACTGCTTATGCCTCCTCGTTGGCCCCGTCAACCCGACCGCAAAAACGATCCCGCTTTCCGACGTTTAGATGATCGCATGAATTTCGCCGTTCATGTGGCGGCTTTTTTAGCGATTAATTCAGGGTTGTGGTTTTTTCATATCATTAAATTTTCCGATTGGACTTGGTTAAATCTGTTCACGGGAATTTGGGCTATTCTATTGGTGGGACATTTGATTTATATAGCGGCGATCGCTAACTACTCGGTAACATCCCATGGCTAACACAACTCAGGACATCGAAAATCTGGCGGCCCAAATCGGCGACAATATCTACATTGACGTGGCTAAATGGCATCTCTATCTCCGGGAAGCACATTTACACAGCGTCGTTGCCGAAAAAGTCTTCCCTTTGCTCGAAAACGACAGCTTAAGCGAGAATGCAGTCATGTCTATCCTGCGGGAGATAAAAGTCACCCTCGGAGGTGGTCATCTACAAGTTTCTCTAGCGGATTTGTTACCCAGCAAATGTCAGATAGATTTAATCGATTTGCTCGAAGAATACCAAAAAAGTCTCTAAAATTCCCGAATAGTATGTCTGATTACTCGCAGACTAGGACTAACAGGCTAAAGTAGTTAGAAATAGTCCCCCAGAAGCAAACCATGGAAATAGGTGTTCCCAAAGAGATTAAAGATCAAGAGTTTCGCGTCGGTTTGAGTCCTAGTAGTGTGCGTGTACTCAATGATCGCGGTCACAGGGTGTTTGTGGAAACGGCCGCCGGATTGGGTGCTGGATTCAGCGATGAAGATTACCAAAAATCCGGGGCCAAAATTGTGGAAAAAGCGGCCCAAGTTTGGGATAAACCGCTAATTGTCAAGGTAAAAGAGCCGCTGAAGGCAGAATACGGCTTTTTAAATAAGGAAGCTCTCCTATTCACCTATTTACACCTAGCGGCCGAGCGCTATTTAACGGAAGCATTAATCGAGTCGGGAACAACTGCGATCGCTTATGAAACGGTCGAGCTTGCCGATGGTCGTTTGCCTCTCTTGACTCCCATGAGTGTTATTGCCGGTCGTCTTTCGGTACAATTTGGGGCCCGCTATCTGGAAAAACAACAGGGAGGTAGGGGAGTTTTACTGGGGGGTTTCCCCGGGGTGAGTCCTGGACAAGTGGTTATCCTTGGCGGTGGTGTGGTGGGTACGGAAGCGGCCAGAATTGCCATCGGTATGGGGGCAAAAGTAACTATTTTAGATATTAACGTCGAGCGCTTGGCCTATTTAGAGACTTTATTCGGTTCCAGGGTAGAATTGCTTTATAGTAGCCCGGCACAATTAGAAAATGTGGTTCCTAAGGCCGATTTATTGATTGGGGCAGTGCTAGTCTTAGGAAAACGAGCGCCAACTCTAGTTTCTCGCTCTTTAGTCGCCAAAATGACCCCTGGTTCTGTAATTGTCGATGTGGCAGTGGACCAAGGAGGCTGCGTGGAAACTCTGCGGGCCACTTCCCACAGTCAACCGACTTACTTGGAGTCGGGAGTAGTACATTATGGAGTGCCTAATATGCCTGGAGCAGTACCCTGGACGGCAACCCAAGCTTTAAATAATAGTACCCTACCCTACGTTATTAAATTAGCCGACCATGGGGTAAAAGCCTTGGATCAAGATGTTTCCCTCGCTAAGGGGTTAAATGTCGCCAATCATCGGTTAATTCATCCAGCAGTGCGCGAAGTTTTTCCCGATTTGATTTGAGCAGTAATTTCAGGGCTGATGGTGGTATTTTCCAAGGGCTATGACTAAGAATTTATGGACAAGGGATGAGCTGCTGATCGCTCTCAATTTATACTATAAATTTCCCTATGGACAATTCCACACCAATAATCCTATTATTATCGAAGTCGCTCAAAAGTTACAGCGAACACCATCGGCCCTGGTGATGAAACTATGTAATTTTGGTTCTCTCGATCCCAGGCATCAATTGCGAGGAGTACAGGGGTTAAAAGGTATCAGTAAAGCTGATCGACAAATCTGGCAGGAGTTCGAGGATAACTGGACAGAATTAGCCCTAGAAAGTGAGGAAAAATTACAAGTTCTTTTAGGAGTTATCAACGAACAGCAAGAGGATTTTACGAGACTTGATTTTTCGGAAAATATCAAAACAGAAACCGAGGCAATCAGAAAAGTTAGAATCGGACAAAACTTTTTTAGAAAGACAATTTTAGCCCTATATAACTATCGTTGCTGTATTACAGGAAATCCCATTCCGCTGTTACTAACAGCTAGTCATATATTACCCTGGAGTCAATTTCCCGAACAGCGTTTAAACCCTCATAATGGCTTGTGCCTAGCTCGTACTCATGATACTGCTTTCGATCGAGGTTTAATTAGTTTCGATGAGGATTTAAGATTAATTATTGGCCATGAGATCGAAAAAAAGGCTCAGGATCAAGGTAGCGAGACGTTAGCACTAAATTTTATCAACTATCGCGGTAAAACTTTAAATGTTCCC
>NZ_JASJFE010000641.1:0-3999 GCF_030067735.1 Microcystis sp. M53598_WE2
CATAGTCACTATCGGCGCTACAATTGCTACATTGACCGAAGATAAACCCAGCTAAATTATCGAGAATTCCTGCTAATTTTAATTGATTTAACAGGCGATCTATTTCATAAATATCTTCACCAATATCTTCTAAAAATAGGATAGCACTGGTAAAATCTGGTAGATAGGGAGAACCTGCGATCGAGGCTAAAGTGGTTAAATTACCACCGATTAATTTACCTTTTGCTTGACCTTTAGTAATAGTTTGAATCCGATTTTTTACCCGCATTAAACGATTGGCATCATCGGGATCGGGAATATTTCTAAAAGTCAACTTTTCCCCGGAAAATAAAACCTGTCGAAAGCTTTCAGTTTGAGCGGTGCGCCAACTAGAAAAGCCATTGGGAGCATGGAAAGTAACTAAACCAGTTTTGGCATAAATAGCTAATAATAAAGAAGTTATATCACTAAAACCACAGATAATTTTCGGATGACGGCCAATTAAATCGTAGTCGAGATAAGGTAATAAACGAGCGCTTCCCCAACCGCCGCGAATTGGTAAAATTAAGGCAATATTATCATCGGCAAAAAATTGATTTATATCCGCGGCTCGCTCCCTATCTTTACCGGCTAGATAACCATAACGATCTAAAGCGTGTTGACCAACTTTTGGGACTAATTTTAAAGCTTTAACTGCTTCAATAACTATATTCAAATCATCTTCTTTAAAAGTTGCCCCCGCCGGACTAATAATACCCACTCCGTCCCCCGGTTGTAGATGTGGCGGTTTAATTAGAGGAAAATTATTGCTAATAACTTTTCTGGTAATTAGGGAAAAACTAACAGCAGTTAGAGCGGAATTAGTGAGAAATTGACGGCGCTTCATCCTGATAGTTTTTAGAAAAATTGCAAGGGAAATAAGAATTTAGGGATTACTGCTCAGAAAAAAAGTTTTCACAATTGCCCCAGCTAAGAGGACAATTAATGCCCAAACCTGATATTTTTGGTTTCCTTCTAATGAGTTTAGTCGATTTTCTATTCCCTCAACTTTTCCCGTTAACACCGCTTGTCCTACCTTTAAATCCGTCACATCTTTTTGTAACGAATCGATTTTTCCCTCCATCCGCGTCAAGATAGTTTCTAGGGAATAAGTAACCGTTTCCTGAGATTGATTCATTTGTTCAAGACCTTTTAGTTAATTGTTGCCCTAGAAAAGCCATTATGCTTCCGATTTTGCCATATCGCGAATGATATCACCGCGAGTGATAATACCAATTACTTTGTGGGTTTCTTCCTCAATCACCGGTAAACGACGCACATGACGATCATACATTAACGAGGCCGCTTCTTTCAAAGGGCGATCAGCCGTGATACTAATAGGTTTATCGGTCATTACTTCCCCCACGGTTTGACCGAGAGCTTTATGGAGTAATTTCTCGTGACGGCTAGGATTTTGTAGATAGATGACGCTATCGAGGAGCATAATGTAAGGAGGAGCTTCTACTCCCGTTTCCTGCCACATAAGGTCAGTTTCGGAGATAACCCCAATCAGTCGTATATTGTCATCCACCACGGGTAAACCACTAAACCGCTTTTCGGCCAAAATCTTCACTGCTTCAGACAGAGAAGTGTTAGCGGTGACGGTGATGGGATTGGGAGTCATGATATCGGCAACTGTTTTCGTCATCTTAGCGACCTGCGATAATAATGCTTTCTGTCTCCATCTTATCATTAGGGTAATCAGTCACCGCTTAATTATAACTATTCTTAAATCTTCGGGCGAGAAAATGGTATAAGATAAAAAGGAAATGGGATATTAATTTAGTTAGTTGACAAGGAAAAAGAAAAATGATCGCTCAACCTCAATACCCAGAAAGAATGACCCCGGAAGAGTATCTAGAATGGGAAGCTACACAGGAATGTCGCCATGAATATATTGATGGGGAAATTATCGCCATGACTGGGGGTAGTCTGCCTCATAATGATATTACCCTAAATTTTTACAGAACTTTATATTCTCATCTCCGTCCGCGAGGCTGTCGAGTCAATGTATCTGATGCCAAGGTACAAGCTAATAATAGTCGTTATTTTTATCCCGATTTGGTGATTAGTTGCGATTTTAGGGATAGAGAATCTCGTAATTTTATTCAACATCCACAAGTGATTATTGAAGTGCTTTCCCCTAGCACAGGAAACTATGATCGCACTAAAAAGTTACAATATTATCGTCAGATTCCTAGTTTACAAGAATACGTTTTAGTCGATCCTGAATCGATCAGTGTCGAGGTTTATCGTCGCGGTGAAGATAAAATTTGGTTTTACTGCGCTTATAGTCAAGGGGAAGAAATTATTCTATCTAGTCTCGATTTTCACTGTGCGATCGAGTTACTCTATGAAGGGATAAGTTTCGATTAAAGAAAGTTTACAAAAAGGTCAAACATTCCTAGACTTAAAATAAATACGTCCCGATTGTTTCGATAAATTCTATGTTACCGCCCCTATTAGTTCTTGATCCCTTGTTAGAAAACTGGTTACGAGAAGATCTCGGTAGAGGCGATCGCACCACCCAAGCAATTTTCTTTGGTCATGCTAAAATCGGTCAAGCTAGTTGGATTGCCAAAGAAGCGGGAGTTATTGCCGGTTTACCCGTAGCTGAACGAGTTTTTCAACTGCTTAACCCCACTATTCACTTTACCCCCACCGTTGCCGAGGGGGAATTCTGCCCCAAGTCTAAAGTTATTGCTGAGATAGAAGGTTCCCTCGATGCGCTGTTAATTGGGGAAAGAGTCGCTTTAAATCTTGCCATGCGCTTGAGTGGGATTGCTAGTGCCACTCGTCAGTATGTGGAGAAAATTGCCGATTTATCGACAAGATTGGTGGATACTCGCAAAACTACCCCCGGATTGCGAATTTTAGAAAAATATGCCTCCGGTATCGGTGGCGCTATTAACCATCGTTTGGGCTTAGATGATGCAATTATGATTAAAGATAATCATATTCAAGCAGCAGGCAGCATTGAGGAAGCAGTGCGTCGTGTACGGCAAAATATGCCCTATCCTCTCACAATTGAGGTAGAAACCAGCCAATTAGAAGAAGTGAATCAGGCCCTGCAGCAGCAGGTAGAGATCATTATGTTAGATAATATGGATTTAGAGATGATGCAAACTGCTGTGGAGATGATCCGCAATTTTAATAGTAAAACCAAAATAGAAGCATCGGGAAATATTACCCTTGATCGCATTCGCAACGTTGCCGAAACAGGAGTAGATTATATTTCCACTAGCGCCCCGATTACCCGTTCTACTTGGTTAGATATTAGTATGAGAATTGATTAAAAAGCTATATCAGTTATCAGTGATCAGTGATCAGTAGGTAGTGGGGTAGTGGGGTAGTGGGGGAATTTCAAGTAAAACCCTAAAACCCTAACACCTCAACACCCTAAACCCCTAAATCCCTATCACCCTATCACCCGACTCCTGAATTCTTACTCCTGACTCCCATCTATTCTAACCTCGATCGCATCGCCAATATTTAGGTGTAATTGCTTTTGGGCGCTACCACTATTGACGGCAATTTCTAACCCCCCGTGACTACCGATAAAAGCGACTATTTCTCCGGAAGGAACATCACTGTAGGTGTTTTTTGCGGGGATAATTTTTGGCCCCAACTGCACCGACCAATTTTTTCCCTCTAGGAGATAATCGGGAATATTGCTGATTAAATTGCCGAAAATGTCAATATATTGAATTTGACCCCTGATTTTATCTTCCTCGATTTGCGGAACAGCGATCGCTAATTGTTGCAAGCTATCGGGATCAATAATCTCACCTAACATTTCTAGGGGTACTCTCCGGGACAATTGACATCCTCACCGCCGTAAACGGACGGTGATTCCCAAACCTCACGATTTAGGTTTCTGCTTCTTTCCCTTGCGGGGTTCCGCACCTGCCTTAACAGATTTACTCTGTTCTGGTCTTATGGTCGCTCTACAGACTGACGCCGCAAGCCCTGCGGCCAAAA
>NZ_JASJFE010000073.1:0-4424 GCF_030067735.1 Microcystis sp. M53598_WE2
GAATCTGTGGGGGATTATATTAAAAGGTTCTCTCTTTGTCGATAAATTTGAGCGTATGAGATTCTTTGAGTCTATTTTTGATAGCGGTATTCCCATCGCCGTTTGGAATTGGGATATTATTCCATCAGAAGTACAATTTGAACAGGAATTTACACAATGTCTGAGTTGCGATAATTTATCCGATCGATGTCGTGGGTTACTGGAAAAAACTTGGGAACTAAGAACTGTTTCATGGGGAACCAGGACTGAAACAGAGCGTAAACAGTATCCTGGTTATTATCTCGGTATGTTGTTAGAAGACCCAGAAATCTTGCCAGAAGAAAATCCCTTACAAACAATAGGAGCTAAGTAATAAAATGGTAGAAGAAACTAAATCAGTTCACTGGCAACCGTTTAATGGTCGGGGAGAACAGCTATCTGAAACTCTTAATCTTCCTTCTCCACCTCCTTGGAGAAATTTCGACAGACCTATTCTCGATCGAGATAGCGATCGCTGGTCAGAATTATTGAAACTTGTCGAGAAAGAAAAAAAAGATCGCGAGCGCGGTGAAAAATTCCGTTTGTCAGAAATCGCTGACAATGAAACCAATTCTCAAAATGCTCAACTTCAGGAAGCTATCGATTTGGTGATCGCCGGAGTAAATGCGGCTTTATGCTTGCGTCGTCCTCTGTTAGTGACTGGTCGTCCCGGTTCGGGGAAAACTTCCCTAGCCTATGCTTTAGCATACCAACTGAAATTGGGTCCGGTTTTAAAATGGTCGATTACGGCTCGAACAACTCTTCAGGATGGTTTGTATCGTTATGATGCGATCGCCCGTTTACAAGAATCGGAACCCGACGGCAAACAAGATATCGGCTCTTATATCACTTTAGGAGCTTTGGGTACGGCATTTCTTCCTTCAGCTTTGCCCAGAGTGTTGCTAATAGACGAGATAGACAAAAGTGACATCAATTTGCCCAATGACCTCCTCAATCTGTTTGAAGAAGGCGAATATGAAATCCCCGAAATAAAACGCTGGACAGAGAGAAACCCCGATAAAACAGTTTCGGTTTTTACCTGGGATAAAAATCTTCATCCCGTCGAGCTAAAGAGCGGAATAGTGGGATGTAATGCTTTTCCTATCGTCGTTATGACCAGTAACGGGGAAAGAGATTTTCCTCCAGCCTTCAAAAGACGTTGTATTAGAATCAATATGCCCAATCCGGGCATTAATAATCTTAAATCCATAGTCAAATCTCACATGGGTGATGAATATTTTAATAAGTCTAGCGATCGCATTGGTCAATTAATTACAGATTTTCTGGATAGAAAAGATTTGGCAACGGATCAACTCCTCAACGTTGTTTATATGTTGACTGGTGGTGCAGAATCCACTCTCGATCGCAAATCTTTGAAAGAGTTATTGCTTAAGAGTTTGAACGATACGGAGGGATTATAATGAGCGATGCTTCCGCATCAGTGAAACCGGATCGATTCAAAAGGTTACTTAAGACTCTCAATCAGTCAGAGCTAGAAATGACCGGTTACGAGTTGGCCGATTTGTGTTGGCTATTGCTCCATTGGCCTCAAATTGTAGAAACTACTGAAAGCAAAAGTGAAGAAGAAATTGAAGATGGTTCTTCTAATGGTAATAGTTCTTCATCCTCATCTGAATCCAAACAAAAGGTTCTAGGGAAAGAAGAAGAGAAAAAAACGGAACCTGTGGGACACTTATTCCCGCGACAACAAAGCAAAGATTCATTCGTTGGTGGCGGTGGCTCTTTAACTTTTCCAGTCGATAATCCGTCGGATTTGGGCAGTTCTCTATCTTTGGCAAGAGCTTTAAAAACATTATTGCGGCGCGTACCTACACAGGATCGTCCAAGTATTTTGGATGAAGTCCGAACAGTGGAAAGTTTTGCCGCAACTGACCAAAAAATCTTGAACCCTGTTTTTAAACCAACTTTAGAACCTTGGTTAGAACTAGCATTGGTATTTGATCGCAGTCCGTCGATGGATATTTGGCATCAAACCTTAACGGATCTTAAAACTGTACTACAACATTACGGTATCTTTCGTGATGTACAGGTCTGGCAATTAGCTTTCAAGGAAAATAATCTATTTCTTTATAAAGGATTAAGCAAGACTAATTCTAGAGTTTATCATCCTAAAGAATTACTCAATCCGAATGGCCGCCGTCTCATTGTAGTAGTTAGTGATTGTGTGGCATCCTATTGGCGAGATGGTAGGATGTTTCCGCTTTTAAAATTGTGGAGTCAATCGAGTCCATTAGCTATATTGCAGATGCTTCCAGAATGGCTTTGGCTCAAAACTGGCTTGGGATTGGGAGCGAAAGTAACTTTGTTTAGTGATGAACCGGGCCTAACTAATAGTCGATTAAAATTTAGAGATGTGCTGATTTGGGAAAACGTCTTTCGTGAACAGAATCGCTTACAGATTCCTGTTTTTACTTTAGAACCTTTCAGTGTCGAACGATGGAGTAGTGTAGTCGTGGGCCGCAGTGACACTAAAGTGGCAGGATTTATACTGACTCCCGATACCAAAGAAGAATTAGAATCCGAGGCCGAGCTAAATTTAACTCCAGAAGAAATAGTTAGACGATTTCGCAACAATGCCTCACTTTTAGCTCAAGAATTAGCTGAATTGTTAGCGGCGACACCGACAATTTTTCTGCCCGTAGTTCGATTGATCCGTAAGGAAATGTTACCAGAAGCAGGTCAAGTCCAAATCGCAGAAGTATTTTTAGGCGGTATTCTTCGCGTTCGTTCGTTAGGTATTAAGGAAACCGACCCAGATGCGGTACTCTACGATTTTATCAATCCAGAAGTAAGAGACATTTTACAACTCAGTTCTACTCGCTCTACTACGGTAAATGTATTTGATCGCGTCTCCAAATATATCGCCAAACAACTGAACCTAGAATTACGGGACTTCCTCGCTGAATTGAAAAAACCCTCAACAGAAATAGGTGGAGATATACAGGGCATTATTCGTCCTTTTGCCGAAGTGTCGGCCAGAATCTTAAGAAATTTGGGCGGAAATTATCTGGCCATTGCAGAGCAACTGGAGCAAACGGCAGCCCGTACCCCTGGTTCTCAAACGTCACAAAATACGCAATCAAAGAAAGTTCCAGTTTCAGTTAAAACGTTGCAAAAGTTAGAATTGTTACCATTTAACTTTGAGGTGGTGCGAGTAAATGCTAAGGGTGAGCAAATCGAAAAAGAGTCAAGAGAAGCCCAATATTTCAGCCAAGATTTGGGCAACGACATCACCTTAGAAATGATTGCCATCCCGGGGGGAACATTCACGATGGGTTCACCGCCAAATGAGAAAGATAGTTATAAGTATGAACGCCCTCAACAGGAGGTTACTGTCCCCACCTTTTTCATGGGTAAATATCCTATCACCCAGGCACAGTGGAGAGCAGTTGCCTCTCGCACGGATTTGAAAGTAGAAAAAGACCTTGATCCTGATCCCTCCCGCTTTAAAGATCCCCCCAAACCCCCCTTCAAAAGGGGGGCTTCCGATTCCCCCCCTTTTGAAGAGGGGGCTAGGGGGGGATCGCCCACGCGCTGGGATAGACCCGTGGAACAAGTCAACTGGTACGATGCCGTCGAATTCTGTGCAAGATTATCAAAGCTGACAGGAAGGGAATACCGACTACCGAGTGAGGCGGAATGGGAGTACGCTTGTCGTGCTGGAACCACCACCCCATTTTACTTTGGGGAAACCATTACCGGGGAATTGGCCAACTACAATGCCAGCAAAACCTACGCCGGGGAAGCGAAGGGAGAATATCGAGGAGAAACGACTCCCGTGGGACAATTTCCCCCCAATGCCTTCGGGCTATACGATATGCACGGCAATGTCTGGGAGTGGTGCGCCGATACTTGGCACGATAACTATGACGGTGCGCCGAGAGATGGCAGTGCCTGGCTAGAAAATGGGAATGATAATCGTTCTCCTCTGCGGGGCGGTTCCTGGAGCTACATTCCTGATGTCTGCCGTTCCGCGTTTCGCTACCTCAGCCCCTTCCGCCGCGACCTCCGCTTCAACGTTGTCGGTTTTCGGGTAGTCTGCGTATTCGGGAGAACTCTCTAACCCTTTTTCCTTTTTCCCCTTTTACCCTTATTCCCTATTTTTTCTTTTTTCTTTTCTTTCCCGCCCTTAGGCGGGTCGATTTTTTTGAGAAAATGGCGTTAATGTTAAATTTTATGAAGGCGATGAAAGAGTTATCGGTTATCATACTAAATCCGTTGAGTATGGGCTACATATCAGGAGAGGCACTCATGCAAAAGGGGGAATAAATAGGGTTTGCTGAAAAAGGTTTTCGGGGGTGGCAGGGTGTGGGGTGTGGGGTGTGGGGTGTGGGGTTTTACCCATTTTCAGGGGGTCAATTACCTAATTTTCAGGGAAAAAGTCC
>NZ_JASJFE010000635.1:0-1899 GCF_030067735.1 Microcystis sp. M53598_WE2
AGATGTCCCAAAAACCCTTATTCATAAAATCTCCACAGGAGAACTACAGGTATTCAACCTCAAAACTAAGCACTGCCAACCCATTGAAGAACTGATGCAAAAATATAGAGATTTGCCAATGGACTTAGCCGATGCTTCGTTAGTAGTGTTAGCTGAAACAATTAAGGAGAACAGAATATTAACCACAGATAGGCGAGATTTTAGTGTTTATCGTTGGCTAAATAATCAAACATTTGATATTCTAATTTAACAGTCCGTAGTCCGTAGATTGAACCCTCGGAACGAAACCCAACACCCAACACCTAAATCTGTCTGAATGGGCGATCGCCGCTTTGGTAGGCTGCATTAACGAAGTGTAAGGCGGCAATCTCGCTGCCAACCCTGATAATAAAGCTGATCGTGGCTTGGGAGCAATTCAGTTATAATAGGGGTCAACTTAATATCTTTAGCAACGCAGAATGAGGATTTCACCATGAAGATTCCATATACATATTGGAAAGAATCAGATGGGATGTTCTTGGGCTATTTGAATGAATTTCCAGATCATTGGACCCAAGGTGTTGACTTAGAAGAATTAATCGAAAACCTGATCGATCTCTACAGAACATTTACTACGGAAGAAATCCCCGGAATCAAGAGAGTTGCAGAGTTTGAATTCGCATGAAAAGACATGATTTAATTGCACAATTGGAGCAAGCTGGCTGCTACTTGATTAGACGTGGAGGGAAACACGATATTTACCATAATCCAGATACTGGAAAAACAGAACCAATTCCCAGACATCGAGAAATTAATGAGCGATTGGCTAAAAAGATTATCAAAAGTCTTACTGGTGACAGATAAATTCACAGTGCCAATCAAACAAGGCTACAAGGAAGCAAAGGAGCTATGGAAAAATGATTACTGTAGGATTTAAAAAAAAGTGATCGCTCTTACTACTTTCTAATTACTTTAGATAGTAGTAGCCTAGTGCTTTTTAGACAAAAAAAGCCTATTCTGCATATTCCCAAAAAAGCAGCCTATGAATTAAGTAGGGCTTGCTGAATAAATCTAAAAACCTTGTTGGATAATATTTTTAGGCTTTTTTAGCCCAAAAACCTTTTTTAGCAGGATTTACACCGATATTCAGCCAACCCTAAGTAGAATTTAAAATCATCCCCAGTGAGGAACTAGCCATGAAATCCTTTGCCCTTCTTACCACCGTCAGCCTAATCAGCCTTTCCACCCTCGCGACTGTTCGCCCCGTCATGGCGCTAGAGAGCCGACAACCAGCCGAAACCCGGATCGCTCAAGGGAACAATCAAGACGCGATCGGCCACTATAACCGGGGAGTTGGCTACATCCAACAAGAAAAATACGATCTCGCCCTCGCTGAATTTACCAAAGCGATCAACATTGATCCCCGATACGCCGAGGCTTACCTCAATCGCGGGTTTCTTTACGAACAACAGGAGAAACCCGACCTCGCCCTGTCCGATTACAATCAGGCGATCAACATTAATCCCCGATTGGCCGAAGCTTACAACAATCGCGGGTTTCTTTACGGCGTACAGGGGAAACCCGACCTCGCCCTGTCCGATTTCAATCAGGCGCTCAACATTAATCCCCGATTAGCTCTGGCTTACAGCAATCGCGGGCTTCTTTACGCCGGACAGGAGAAACCCGACCTCGCCCTGTCCGATTTCAATCAGGCGCTCAACATTAATCCCCGATTGGCCGAAGCTTACAACGGTCGCGGGCTTCTTTACTACGAACAGGGGAAACCCGACCTCGCCCTGTCCGATTACAATCAGGCGCTCAACATTAATCCCCGATTCGCCCTGGCTTACAGCAATCGCGGGCTTCTTTACGCCGGACAGGAGAAACCCGACCTCGCCCTGTCCGATTTCAATCAGGCGC
>NZ_JASJFE010001050.1:0-2555 GCF_030067735.1 Microcystis sp. M53598_WE2
ATCTCAATTGTTAAGCAAAAATCGACCCATTTGGTCGATTTCGTAACTATTCTGATTGAGTGGTATCACTTGAAATGCCCACGCGGATGACAAAATTGGCCAATTGTCAATAGCGTTTGAGATGCTCTCACCCTGTAAAAAACCCGAAACTAGCTCAAGCTATATCAGATGTTAGTTGGGGAGAAATCACTCGACAATGAGCCTATAAATGCCGTTGGTATGGGAGAAACTATCGGGAAATAGATATAGCATTTCTGATTCACAAGAGGTACATTCCCGAGCCTGAACAGCTTAATCAGCAAAGGTTTAACTGTGCCGCACAGATGCGAGAAACGCTATAGATGGTTTCCTAGTTCAAAACGGTGCAATAATTGTGGGCATATCGTTGAGAAAATGCCGTTAAGTGTCCGAGAATGGGAGTGTCCTGAATGTGGAACTTGCCATGACAGGGATGTTAACGCCAGTAAAAACATTTTGGCCGCAGGGCTTGCGGTATCAGTCTGGGTCGCGAGTGTCAGACCCGAACAGAGTAAGTCTGTGAAGGCAACTGCTAAGAAGCAGAAACCTAGATCGTGAGGTCTAGGAATCACCGTCCCTTTTAGGGCGGTGAGGATGTCAATCCCACCCCCTAAATCCCCCTTAAGGGGGACTTCTATCGTCTCCCCTGAAAGGGGAGATAAGAGAGGGGTGGGGACTGAGGGGGGTGGGGGCTGGTTTGCTCAACCGAACGGTATTGGGTAGGGGAGGTGTGAACGATTATAATTTAATTTTAGGGACCTGCGTAGGAATAATATCCCAGCCAGACACTCGCTCTGTAGAAGAATCAGACCAGCCATAAATGGTACATTATCAAAGCGCAAGTCCCTTATGTTGTTGTGCTGTTTAGTTATTCAAGGAGTTTTTGTATGGAATCCACAAAAGAGCGCGGGCAATTAATCATCATTGGTGGAGCAGAAGACAAAGAAGGAGATTGTCAAATCTTGCGAGAGTTTGTTCGCTGTGCTGGCGGGACTAAAGCTAAAATTGCCGTGTTAACGGCGGCAACAAGTGAGCCTCGTTCGGCTGGAGAAACCTATACCCGAGTGTTTGAGCGACTCGGTGTCGAGGATGTATGTGTCCTCGATACCATTCACAGGGAAGATGCCGACGATCCAGAAAACCTGAAAATCATTGAGGAAGCCACAGGAGCGTTTTTTACCGGGGGAGATCAAGCCCTAATCATTGAACACATCAAGGGAACTCAGCTAGATACCTTACTTCACCAACGCAATCGGGAGGGAATGGTGGTAGGTGGGACAAGTGCCGGTGCTGCCATCATGCCCGATCTGATGATTATTGAAGGAGACTCGGAAACCAACCCACGCATGGACGCGATAGAGATGGGTCCGGGAATGGGATTTCTGCACTCAGTGGTGATCGATCAGCATTTTGCCCAGCGCGGACGGCTAGGTCGCCTGATTTCCGCTCTCTTACAGCAGCCAGCTAACTTAGGCTTTGGCATTGACGAAGATACAGCAGTAATTGTGGACGGTGACGAATTTAAAGTGGTGGGGCGTGGGGCTGTAACAGTTGTCGATGAATCAGAAGCAACTTATGATAATTTAGACGAACTGCTCAAAGATGAAGCGATGGCAGTGTGTGGAGTCAGGTTGCACATCTTACCTCAAGGATTCCGCTTTAACTTGAAAACTCGCAAGCCCGTTTTCTCTCGATCAATAGAGTTAAAGGATAGCAATCCTAAAAAGGAGGCAGAAGTTGAAAGGGAGTAGGTCGGAGGGAACAATCAGTGGTGGCTTGTACCCGCCACTGATTGGAGAATTTATTTAAATCAGAAAAATATTGACTCTGAGGTCTAAGAATGAATCACGATCGGGATGATGAAACCAATCTTGAGCGGCGACAAGAACTGCTACATGATGAAGAGGCTTTTCGACTTGATCAAGAAGAGAAACGCCTGCGATCTGCCAGACGAAGTAATACCTTAAATTGGATAATTAATAGCATTTTCGGGCTGGCAGGAATAGTGCAAATACTACTGGTAATGAGGTTCTTGCTGCGTTTGTTTGGTGCGAACCCACAAAATCAATTTGCTCAGTTGATTAATCATCTATCTGCACCTTTCATTGCGCCATTTTCCACCTTATTCATTAGTCCTGCTTCATCTGGTGGAGCAAACATATTTGATGTTAATATTGTGATTGCGATCGTAGCCTATGCTCTCTTGAGCTATACTTTGCACGGCTATAACTTGCATTTTTTCCTCAAATCACTCTAGTATTAGATAATGCCCGCTATCAAAAATGTAAAATTGTTGATGAATTGGCTCTTTCTTTGTCAATATAGTTACTCTATCTGCCGTCTTATTGCCTAATCTAAATTTAATTGAAAGCCTGGGTAAATTGGTCAAAAATAAATGTTTATATGGTAAATATTATAAAAACTTTTCCGACTTTTCTTCAACTATTTATGAATGTCTGAATGATGCCCATCTGAAACATAAAAAAGAACTGGATTCCTTGCTCACTCTACGATTTCAGAATTTTAATAAATCTCAG
>NZ_JASJFE010000010.1:0-1410 GCF_030067735.1 Microcystis sp. M53598_WE2
AACCCATAGATACAATCATTGCTGTTAAATTGTCATCTTTAGACAGTATTTATAAAGCAACCCTGAAGATAAAGACAACCGAATCGATTCTATTCAGAATCATCATTATAAATATCTTGGAGAGTTTTATTTTCGTAGCGTTCCTGATCTTGATTTTTGCCGCGACGGGAAGGACGACGATATTTTTTATTGGCTAATTTGGGTTCGTAGGTTTCTTGACCTGCTTCTTTAATTTTTAACTTTAAACTTGACTCTTTTGTGCTAGTTTTCTGTAATGACTGTTCTCGTGCGATCGCTTCTTCTAAAAACTCTAAATAATGTTGGTAACGTTCCCAATCTCCCCTCACCACACAGTTAGGTTCCCGACGGTGAGTACAATCATTAAATTGACAATTTCCCAAAGCTAAACGCGCTCTCACTTCCGGAAAATAAAAAGTTAATTGTTCCGGTAAACAATTAATATCCGGTTGGTTAAAACCCGGACTATCGGCCAATAAACCCCGATTTGGTAAAGCAAATAACTGCACATGACGGGTGGTGTGACGACCTTTTTGCAGTTTTCCCGACACATCCCCCACCCGTTGATTAATCTCAGGAATTAAGCAATTAATTAAACTCGATTTTCCCACCCCCGATGGACCGGCCAAGAGAGTAATTTTATGGTTTAATTGTGCCAATAAAGCCTCAAATCCCCTATTTTTCTCCACACTGACAAAAAAAGGCCGGTATCCCCAACTAGCTAGGCGATCGCCCCAGACCTCTATTTGTTCCGGTTCCCCCAGATCGATTTTATTGACACAGACGGCAATTTCTAAACCTGTGGACTCGGCTTTCACCAAAAAACGACTGATCAGCCAAGGATCGAGGACGGGTTCAGCAAGGGCAAAAACTAGCAAAATCTGCTCGATATTGGCAACGGCCGGCCGATCGATCTCGGTACTGCGGGGGAGGACTTCTGCGATCGCACCCTGCTGATCGCCAAAATTGGCTTCCTCCACGCGCACCCGATCACCAACCATCACCGACTGACCGATTTTTTGCAAGCGAGCGCGACGGGTACAGAGAAGATTCTCGCCCATAACGGCAGAATCCAAGCGTACCTGATAGAAATTCGCCTGTACAGCCACCACTGTGCCGTATAAATCGGTTAATTGTGCATCTACCATTTAGGAATCGGGGCGATAGACTTTGAGAACAAAAAAGCTATCTCGGTCCTCGATCGATTCTATCTGATAACCCTCCACTGTCAGGCTAGTGGGAACCTGTTCGATCGGTTCCCCGGCATCTAACCAGACTTCCAACCGTTCCCCGGCGGTCATTTTCTCTAATTGCAATTTTGTTCGGACAAAATTAATTGGGCAGGGAGTGCCGCGCAGGTCTAAAGTCATAGTTATTTAGGGTTTGCTGAAA
>NZ_JASJFE010001008.1:0-3119 GCF_030067735.1 Microcystis sp. M53598_WE2
AATTCGTAACTGCCGATAAGCATCCCGTAGCCTAGTGTAATACCATTGCCGTGTCAGAAAATCATCTTGGGCAGCCTGTCGTCGCAAAGCTTCCACTAGAGATTGTTCTGCGCTTCAATCGTGTTCTACCATAGAACGACTGGGATAAACACCTCAGCATTGAGCTTACCGCTATGGGACTTGATCGCATTTTTCTCTCAGAAGTTCGCCCTCCTCTGCTAAGATGATAATGATTATCGTTTTAACTGGCAATGGTCAATCAAATTAAGTCCCCCCGAGCAGAAAGCCCCGTTATCGAAGAAGATTCGCAAAAAATCGTAAAAATACGCCATACTTGCGCCCATATCTTAGCGATGGCTGTACAAACTCTCTTTCCTGAAACCAAAGTTGCTATTGGTCCCTGGACAGAAACGGGATTCTACTACGATTTCGATCGCCCAACACCCTTTACCCCCGAAGATTTGGAGAAAATAGCGGCAGAAATGGGGCGAATTATCGGGAAAAACCTGCCAATTATCCGAGAAGTGCTGGAAAGAAGCGAAATTACCGCAGAAATCGAGCGCCTTAATCAACCCTACAAACGGTCAATTTTAGAGAGAATTCCCCCAGATGAAACCATTACCCGTTATTTTATCGGTAGTCCGGACGCAGGACGGAGCGATCGAGAACCCTCGTTAATTGATGGCGCTGTTTCTCCCCCGGAAGAATTTTGGTGGGATCTGTGCGCGGGACCCCATCTCAACTCGACGGGGGAAATTAACCCAGATGCTTTCGCATTGGAGAGTGTAGCGGGTGCTTATTGGCAAGGAGATGAAAAACAGCCGCAATTACAGCGAATTTACGGCACAGCTTGGCAAACCCCCGCAGAATTACAAAATTATCTCCAACAAAAAGAAGAAGCGCAGCGACGAGATCATCGCAAATTGGGACAACAATTAAAATTATTTAGCATCCAAGAAGATGCAGGTGGAGGCTTAGTTTTTTGGCATCCCCGGGGTGCAACAATGCGTTATTTAATCGAAGATTATTGGCGCCAAGCTCATTTAGAAGCGGGTTATCAATTTCTTTATACTCCCCATCTAGCTAATTTAGATTTGTGGAAAACTTCCGGACATTGGGACTTTTATCGCGACAATATGTTTGAGGCGATCGAGTTAGAACAGCAAAGCTATCAAATTAAGCCGATGAATTGTCCTTTTCATGTTTTAACCTATCAAAATGACCTGCATTCCTATCGAGAATTTCCCCTCAGATGGGCAGAATTAGGCACAGTTTATCGTTACGAGCGATCGGGGGTTTTACACGGATTAATGCGGGTAAGAGGTTTTACTCAAGATGATGCTCATATTTTCTGTTTACCAGAACAAATTGCCACAGAGATTCTAGGAGTTTTAAATTTAACCGAGAAAATTCTTTCCGATTTTGGCTTTACTAATTATGAGGTAAATTTATCGACTCGTCCCAGTAAATCCGTGGGTAGTGATAGTGTTTGGGAATTGGCAACGGCGGCTCTAATTGAGGCCTTAAATGCTAAAAAGTGGGATTATATTGAGGATCAGGGAGGTGGGGCTTTTTATGGTCCGAAAATTGATATAAAAATTCAAGATGCGATCGGTAGAATGTGGCAATGTTCCACGATTCAGGTCGATTTTAACTTGCCAGAACGCTTTGATATGCAATATGTCGCTAGGGATGGTACTCGGGAAAGACCGATTATGATTCATCGAGCTATTTTTGGCTCTTTGGAAAGATTTTTTGGCATTTTAATCGAGAATTATGCGGGAGATTTTCCTCTCTGGTTAGCACCTATTCAAGTCCGTTTATTACCCGTTAGTGATGAACAGCAGCATTATGCTTTAGGGGTGGCAATGCAGTTAAAACAAGCTGGTTATCGAGTGGAAATCGATAAAACTGGTGAGCGTTTAGGTAAACAAATTCGTACAGGAGAACTAGAAAAAATCCCTGTCTTAGCTGTGATTGGAAAACGAGAAGTTAGCAGTAAAACTCTAAGTGTTCGCACTCGACAAGGGGGAGATTTAGGTTCGATGACGCTGGTAGATTTATTAGGAAAAATGCAAACAGCGATCCTATCTAAAACTAATCTCTGAAACTTTTGTATAAACCAGCAATAGTGGAGATCGATCCCTTTAGGGCGAATTTAACAGGGTTGAGAAAAGCCTATTTTCTGTCAATTAATTAACTTACAAGTGGGTTAGCTGCCATGAGTTCTTTGATAATTCCTCTCTCCGATTCTCTCCCTTGCTTGCCTAAATCGGGAATGCCTGTGACGATCATTACTGGTTTTTTAGGGAGTGGAAAAACCACCTTACTAAATCATATTCTTGACAATAAAGAAGGGTTAAAAGTTGCCGTATTAGTCAATGAGTTTGGGGATATTAATATTGATTCTCAATTGCTTGTTTCCATCGATGAAGATATGGTAGAATTGAGTAATGGCTGTATTTGTTGTACAATTAATGATAGTTTAATTGAGACAGTCTATCAGGTCTTAGAAAAAGAAATACCCGTGGACTATCTAATCATTGAAACCACAGGATTAGCCGATCCTTTGCCAATTATCCTCACTTTCCTGGCCACGGAATTAAAATATCTGACTCGCTTAGATTCTATTATTACCCTCGTGGATTCTGAAACCTTTACTGCCGATCATTTTGATAGTAACATTGCCCTTAGTCAAATTCGTTATGGTGACGTGGTAATTCTCAATAAAATAGATCGAGTCAGTGGCAAAAAATTAGATGATTTAGAAAAGTTTATTCGTCGAGAAAAAGAGGGTATAAGACTCCTAAAAAGTAGTTATGGTCAGGTTCCTTTGGGTTTATTGTTAGATTTAGGTTTAACTAAAGAAGAATTGTATAAAAACCAATTTAGAGACTTTCAAAAAAATCGCCAAAGCTCCAGTGATAATCAATCTCCTGAAGACTTTAATTTTGTCTCCTTTGTTAGCGATAAACCATTTAATCTAGATAAATTTGAACCTTTTCTCACGGAAAAAATGCCGATGAATGTTTTTCGAGCAAAAGGGATTCTCTGGTTTCAACAAAGCGATTTAAAACATATTTTTCAATTGAGCGGTCTCCGTTACGATCTGCAAGCGG
>NZ_JASJFE010000636.1:0-2526 GCF_030067735.1 Microcystis sp. M53598_WE2
AGCCAATAAATGAATCATCACTAGGCACAGAGATAATCAATAGACCCCCTTTTTTAAGGCATTTTAAACAAGATTCTATAAAAGATTTAGGGTTAGACACATGCTCTAACACTTGGAATGAACAAACAATATCGTAACTATCTGAGTTACTCACACAGTAATCTTCTACAATTTGATTAAGAACATTTATATTGGCATGAGATGCTATTTCTATAGCTTTACTGCTAAATTCAAGTCCAGTATAATTAGAGGTTTTTATTTTTTGAGAAAAAGCTCCTTTCCCACAGCCCACTTCTAAAACTCGATCCTCGCTAGTGATGAAATTACAAGCATAATCGTATTCTTCTTTATCATCCATATAATACCATTTGAACTTCTGTAATTCTTGATAAAATGACTCTGAACCTGTAACCAGAGGATGAAAAAATTTCAAATCTGAATCTAGACAATGATAAAAATTAATCGTCTCTAAATCAAGAAATTCCGAACTGATATCAAACCCACCCCATCTGCTATACAGTTTAATGAGTGCTTTAACTTCTATAGTTTCTCGTAAAACAAGGTTAGCACTACCGCTTAAAGGACAGACTATGTGCATATTCTTTGACACTCATTAAAGTTGACAAACACAAGATAGCAAAAAGGTCTATCTGATGTCAACTAAGTAGTCGTGCAAAATTAATTTCCTAGTCGAGACAGGAGACAGGAGACTCCGAGACGGGAGACTCCGAGACGGGAGACTCCGAGACGGGAGACAGCTATTAGGGATCGGATTTGAGTTTTCAGTTCACTGTTTCCTCACACCAGAAGTCTGACGGAGTAGTGGCTTAGATGTGTAATTAATTTTGCTTAGGTACTTAAATGCGAAAGCATTAGCAACCTATCAACATAATTATCCTAAAACACGCACTTTTCAGGAAGACATCCGCAAAGTTAATCCATCAGAACTGCGCTTATACTTAGGTTTACAAAGAGAAGAATTAACTGCCCTTATCGGGGGTCCACCCTGTCAAGGATTTTCACGAAATATCCTGGCTGGGTATCGCTATCTTAATGATTCTCGCAATCATTTATATAAGTCTTTCTTAGGATTTGTTCAAGAGTTTCGTCCTCTTCATGTAGTCATGGAAAATGTTCCTGAAATTTTGAAAGCTTATGGCGGTATCATCAGAGATGAAATTGTAGCACATTTAGAATCTTGTGGTTATCAAGTAGTTACTACTTCCCTAAACGCCGCTTATTATGGAGTGCCACAAACTCGCTCAAGAGCCTTTTTTTTAGCTAGTCTAGAGCGTTTACCATCCATTCCCCAAGCAACTCATTCTGGTGATATCAGAAATGCTATATAAAGCTGTAAAATCTTGGACACAGCTTACTTTACTAGAACCAAATATTGCCCCAGTTACTACTGTTAAAGATGCCATTAGTGATTTACCTACTTTAGAAGCAGGACAAGCTTATGATCACGAAATTTATACTAGGGAACCCGAGACCATATATCAACAGAAGATGCGTGAGCAAAGTCAAAAAATTGTTAATCATATTGCCCGTGCTTTAACACCAATTCAAATGTCAAGAGTGCAAATTCTGGCGGAAGTACAAGATGCGAGAGATCTACCTGCTGAATTAGCACCGAAAAAACACTATAGCGGGGCCTATGGTCGACTTTCTTGGGATAAACCAGCAAGAACAATTACAAGGTGGTTTTTTCATCCCGGTTCTGGCAGATTTTTTCATCCGACCCAGAATCGGACAATCACAATTCGTGAAGCAGCAAGATTACATTCTTATCCCGATCATTTTCACTTTTTAGGGACTTATACTGATATGGCCTCTCAAATTGGAGAATCTGTGCCACCACTGTTAGGCAAAGTGGTAGCAGACTCTATGGGACAAAATCTTGAGTATTAGTTTGGGTTTGTAGCGCTGCAAAAATTGTCTCCACATATCGATCTATTGTCAGACGAGTTCTCTCAATTCTCAGACGAATAGCGGCAGCGGGGATTGTTCTGCTTCTAAACAACTGTTTCTGATTTTTGTACCAAACTAACTGAGTTTTGCCAGCGATGCTTCCCTGTAAACCTGCCCCTACTCCCCCAGTTTTTTTATCTATTGCCCATGCCCAAGAAAAAACCTTAGGATCAAGAGGATTAAGGGGGTATTCACAGTAAACATATTCATTGCCCTCTCGGTTTTTTAGCAATATTCCCTCATAGCTGTTGATGACATTTTGAGCAGTTTGACTGGAGCGAATCTTCTCGTTCCAGTGTTGAATAATAGCGGTTCCCAGTTGTGCGGGGGAAGATTGCAGATTCAAAGAGGGAACCCCAAGTTGAATGGCTTTTTTGATAATATCTGCTCGTTGAATTACGAACAAAAAGGTATTATCTGTAGTTAGGGTCTGCTGAAAAAGTTTTTCGTGGGGGCAGGGTGTGGGGTGTGGGGTGTGGGGTGTAGGGTTTTACCGATTTTGAGGTAGTCAGTTACCTAGGGTCTGCTGAAAAAGTTTTTCCTAGGGGCAGGGTG
>NZ_JASJFE010000816.1:0-3076 GCF_030067735.1 Microcystis sp. M53598_WE2
GGACTCTGTGTAAGACAGTACATGGTTTTTTAACTGTGGTATGCGACGGTGGTGGAAGCAGAAACTTAAATCGTGAGGTTTAGGAATCGCCGCACTTTTAGGGCGGCGAGGATGTCAACGCCATACCTCAAAATTGAATAGTGGTGTGAGAAGGAAAGGGTTAAGGTCGGACGTTTGTCCAGAGTGGAAGACTATAATTGTCGTTCTACTGCAGCGGTAAATTCTTCATAGGGTTTAACCCCAACTAATGTTTCTATCAATTTCCCCTGTTTAAATACCATGACAGCCGGAATACTTCTAATCCCAAAGCGTTTGGCTACGGGTTTGTTACTGTCCAGGTCAAGTTTGAAGACTTTGGCGCGATCGCGATAGTCATCGGCCAATCGATCGATCAACGGCGCCACCAGTTTGCAAGGGCCACACCAGGTTGCCGTGCAATCTACCACCAACAGGGATTCACTGTTTAAGAGGGAATCAAATTCAGTTTCATCTTGAATAAATGTAGCCGTACCCATGTTTATATCTCCAGATTGATGCTGTGTAACTTAGGACAAATTCTCTTCTCGGTGCGTTTTACAATATAAATTCAGCCTTGACCCGCTCCTCATCTAAAAATGCTTGGCCTTAGCCCCTTTAACTTTCTCCCAGAAAGCGAAAGGGTTTGGGAGTCCAGGGCTATGAGTAAAGCAAAATGGCATAAGTCAATGTCCGCCTCCTTGGGGTATCGTATATAGTTTGGTCGTCCCAGACATCGATGGTGACATCTAGTCCCTGCTCATGGGGGGGTTTTACTTTGTAAGTCGTCATCGGCTGCTCCCAATCAAAACAAATTTGCGACGTTAAGTTACGGTAATATGGTTTTGCAAGTTATTGCATTGACATCCCCTATGACAGCGACCCCTTCAAACGATTTATCTGCCTGGGAGCGGCTAGAACAAGGTAGACAAGCAAAAGCAAGCAACGGTGGTTATGCGGGCTACGGCTCCCCTGCCTTTGGACAACGATCGATCGATGGTGAATTAGTGGATGATCCGGAAGAGTGCCGGGTCATTGAACTGATTCGCCGTCATCACAAATCAGGGAAATCCTTGCAGAAGATCGCCGATTGGCTTAATGAACAGGGCTACACCACCAAACGTGGTCAACCGTGGCAGCGTATTTCCGTAAAGCGGGTGCTTGATCGACTATATGGAAAGGTGTCCAGAATTTCCGGAGTAACCCCTCAGACCGAGCATAACCCGGAAGTACTCACCCCAGCGTCTGGTGATGCCGCTCCTAAAACCATTAGAGGCTGAGTAACCCCTAAATAAAAAGTTTCAGGCTTTAACCTGTTACATCCCTCTATGATACACCGAAGTGGGTCGAAAATCTTTACGAGTTTAATAAAAATTGTAACAAAACGTTACATCTTTTAGGAAAAAGTTAAATGACGCTACATTTTGAGATAGTTTTAGAACGGGTTTTGGCAACTCTGAGAGCCGGGGTTCTTTGCCCAGTGGCTGTTCTGCCTATCTTGGCTTTTGCGATCGCAGGATGGTGCTGATGTCCCTCGATACACCTCTGAGTTGGGCCCCCGATCTGGAAAAGGCGATCAATCGCCAACCCTTGACGGTGCCGCCAACCACTTCTCTGGCGGATGCGATCGCCCTAATCGGTCAGGCCCATAGCCGTCTGTGTTTACTCACCGATGACCTATCCCCTCTAGCTGCTCCGGCCGGAGAGGTGCGTGTTAGCTGTCTGCTGGTGGTGCAGGGGCAAGAGTTATTAGGAATTTTGACAGAACGCGATGTGGTGCGACTCACCGCTCAAGGGATTAACCTGTCCGAGACAACCGTTGCCGATGTGATGGTACATCCCCTGATCACGTTGCCCCAGCAATCTGCTCAAGACATTTTTGCCGCCCTGTTTTTGTTTCGTCGCTACCGAATTCGCCATTTGCCGATTGTCGATGACCAAGGACAGTTAATCGGGGTGATCTCCCATGAAAGTATTCGCCAGATATTGCGTCCGGCCAATCTATTGCGGTTTCGTCGCGTATCCGATGTGATGACCAGTCAAGTGGTACAGGCCCCACTCACCGCCACAGTCTTGCAATTGGCCCAGTTAATGGCTGAACATCGTGTCAGTTGTGTGGTGATCACCCAACGAGATTCCGAAGACAATGACTGCCCGGTTGGTATTGTGACAGAGCGAGATCTTGTCCAGTTTCAAGCCGTTCAAATCGATCTGCACAAAACTAGGGCCCAGACGGTGATGAGTACGCCGTTATTTCTCCTCAGCCCCGAGGATTCCCTGTGGACAGCCCATCAGGAAATGCAAAAACGGCGGGTGGGGCGTTTGGTGGTTTCTTGGAACTGGGGTCGGGGGTTGGGTATTGTTACACAAACCAGTCTGTTAAGGGTTTTTGACCCGATGGAAATGTATGGGGTGATTGAAAATTTACAACAAACCATTCAACAGCTAGAGTCCGAGCGATCGCCCTCCCTTCCTTCTCCACCAGCGGACTTATTACCCCAACGGACCCGCACCCCATCAGAAAAAGACATCGCAGGCGATCGCGAATTATTACTTACCTTGCTGGACAATGCCTACAAAGACGTAAAGTATATGTTGGCTAACTTAGATATTGTCGTCGAGCAGCGGCGATCTTTGCTTCAATCTGTTCTAGAGAAGCTTGCCCACCTCGGTCGTGAAATTAGCTCTTAGATATTCCTCTTCTGTCAGAGGAGGAGAGTTAGAATAGAGAGAAAAGCCCTCATACTCAACTTAATCGATTGATAAATTCTCTGTTGGCATCCGTTGGCTCTCTTGGGTTTGGTGGGTAAAATATATTCTAAGATACAGTCCTGCTGGCGAGCGAGTGGAACGAACCACAAAGACGCAAAGGACACAAAGATTGAACGCTCCTATATAAGTTAAACTTATCACACAAAGAATAAGAGAGCCATCCGTTTTTCCCTGTCATTTCTGTTTTCCCGTTCATATATAGGGTCTGCTGAAAAAGTTTTTCAGCAAACCCTAAGTAGGGAGGCACAATTATTTGTAGGATGGGTTAGGCGTTGGGTTTCATGCTTCA
>NZ_JASJFE010000219.1:0-5226 GCF_030067735.1 Microcystis sp. M53598_WE2
ACCAATTGATTAAATCTTCAACCGTAGAGAAATCGAATAAAGCTTCTCCTAATACTTCGACATCATCAATACTTAACTGCATAATTTTAGTTTCCAATGAAGGATTAATCTCCCCTAACTTGCGTTTAAGTTGACGAAGAATCAATGTCTTTTCCCGTTCAATACCTTGTTCGATACCTTGTTCGATACCGCGTTCAATACCTTGTTCGATACCGCGTTCAATACCTTGTTCGATACCTTGACGCATCCAACTGGTAGTAATTTGCATAACTCCCTCCTGTACGGGTTGACTAAATGTGCTAATCTCTTCTTGAAATTGTCTCTCTTCCACTGGATTTAGATTGAGATATGTATCAATAAATCCAGAAATTAATTGCATTCTCGCCGCATCTAACCTTAAAGTGATTAACAAGCGCAGACATTCCGCTAACCGATCACAAAAAAAACTGGAGCGAGCGCTTTTCGCCACCCCAGTGCTGTCACGGAATTCAATTCTGTATCTAAATTAACACATTATTGGCAGCAAGCATAATTAAGGAAATTGGAAATTTTTCCGAAAGGGGTTTCCAAAGGCTGTAACCTTTACTGACAGGGGATTTCGAGCCTGATAAGGCTAAAGTTTTTGGAGTCTATCCTCGAAAATTAAACTTCGGCCCTGAGATGTTCCCCCAGATGAACGGTTTTCACCCATTTTAAACGTTTAGGACGCAAAGCCATCCGCAGGCTGACACTGGGAATAATAATAAACCAGTGCATCATATAAATCATGCCACGAATGGTTTGAGCAAGGATGTCCAAACCGAGAGCGAAAGTGAATTTTTTACCCGTATTAACTCGGATTAATCCTGTCACCATCCCCCAGAGAGAAAGGGAAAGAGCCAAACCAGTTAAAGGCGTTAAAATCGGAGCTTGATGACGAGTAATAGTGATTAAAAGATCGGGAATAGCGGCCGCAGGTAAGATATATTGAACGATCAAAAAAGCAATTAAATCAAACTTTTTCGGCCAAGGCATGGGAGACTTTAAAATCGCTTTCCAATAGTCGAGATAACGCTGAAAACCACCTTCGGCCCAACGATTGCGCTGATGCCATAAAGCGATCGCAGTTGTCACCCCTTCTTCCGCTACTGCGGGAAAATTTAAGATATTAATTTTCCAATTATCGATATGGAGACGAATAGTTAAATCAAGATCGTCGGTGATCGTTTGTTCATTCCAACCCCCGCAACGATTTAAGGCACTACGACGGACAAATTGACCATTTCCGCGCAATTCTCCGATCCCTCCCACCGCGATCCGTTGCTGTTGGAAACAGCTATCAAAGATCATTTCTACCGCTTGTCCTTTTGTCCAGAAGTTTTCGGCGGCATTGGCGATCGCTTTTCGCACCTGTACCGCACCTACTTCTCGATCGTCGAACATTGGGACCACATGACGCAGTAAATCGGCGGATAATCCCGCATCGGCATCGAATACGCCGATAATTTCCCCGTTAGTCAGGGATAAAACCTGATTCAAGGCGCCGGATTTGCCACCTCCGGCATTAGCAGGACGATGGAGAATTTGTAATTGGGGATATTCTAGAGCCAGGCGATCGAGAATTGCACCGGTGTTATCGGTACTATAGTCATCGACGATCCAAACTTCTAATTTATCTTGGGGGTAGTCTAGATGACAGAGATAATTAACCAGTTTCGTGATTACGGTTTCTTCATTTTTGGCCGCTACTAAGAGGGACACCCTAGGTACAGAGGCTAAATCCTTATCCAGTAAGGGAATTGGCGGCGTTTCTGGTTTGGTGAACAGCAGCCGCAAAGCTTGTCCCGATAGTACCATAGTTAAGGCGATAATTGCCCAATAACCCCAACTCAGCCAATGAAGTCCGATAATTATTGTCCAGATCGCCATGAGGCTAAAAGCCGCTTTCTGTCTGCGTCCCGATCGGCCTTGAAAAATTTCGCTCCTAAATTCGTCCTCCTCATCTTCGGGATCGGACCAGTCAGATAGGAGGGAACCAATCGGGTCTAATTCTTCGTTATCATCCTCTCGCGACCAATAATTTTCTGCCATAATCGACTCAGGTTAAGTAACTGTTCCAGTAGACGCTTGTTTCTTGCTTTATTTTACCGAAAATTGTTAAAATTTTTAACAGAATCTTAAGTTTTTTCGGGAAAGAAACCCTAGTTTTTCAGGCTATTGGTTTTTTTTGCCCTATAAATGCGCTTTTTCGGCTAAGATTGCTCTGTTTACATTCGTTGAGAAAATTTAACATTTATCCCCTATGTCAAACCTGCTCCTCTGTGTCGGACTGATTTGTGGCTCAATTATTTGGGTGGAGATCGTGCGTGATAGCTATCATGCTCTGGCCCACCATTGGCAGCCCCTTTATCGTCTGCACGTCTGGCATCATCGGGTTTTTCGTCCCGATCTGTCGGTAATGAGCGAGGAAATTTATCGTCGGGCGCACTGGTACAATGATGTACCAGAGGCCTTGGTCATGTTGGCTGCCAGTGTTTTACCTGTACTACTGGCCTACTCTTGGGGGTTCGATCGCCCTTGGTTGGGTTGGTTAGGCTCCCTTTATACTTTGGCTTTTCTCAGTACGGCGATCGGTCGAGGTTTAGGGATCGCCAATCTGGAGGAATTAACCGATTTAACCCATCGTCCGGGGCAATTTGAGAGTTTTCCCGCTCAATGGCGCGTTAATCGTACCTACCACTGGCGACACCATTTTGATAACCAAAAGGCTTATTATTGTGGAACTTTCACCTTTATGGATAAATTGATGGGGACGGCACTTTCTCTTAAGGGTAAAACGATCGCCATTACCGGGGCGAATGGAACCTTAGGGCGATCGCTGTTAAAGTACCTACAACTGAAGGGAGCCAAGGTGATCGCGCTCACTTCCGGGGAGAATGCGATCGCTATTGAAATTAACGGCGAATCAGTACCTGTAAAAACCGTGAAATGGCAAATCGGTGAAGAAACGCAACTTGAGGACCTATTTAAGTCTGTAGATATACTGATTTTAAATCACGGCGTTAATGTCCACGGCCAAAGAACCCCAGAAGCGATCGAATTAGCCTACCAAGTGAATACTTTTTCCGTCTGGCGTTTAATGGAATTATTCTTCAAAACTGTCCGCACTAACGAGCAAATTGCCCGCAAGGAAGTCTGGGTGAATACCTCGGAAGCAGAGGTTAATCCTGCCTTTAGTCCCCTCTACGAACTCAGTAAACGGGCGATCGGTGATATGATTACCCTGCGTCGTTTAGATGCCCCCTGTGTGGTGAGAAAGCTAATTCTTGGTCCTTTTAAGAGTAATTTAAATCCTGTGGGTATTATGTCCGCCGATTGGGTGGCTAAACAGATTATCAAGGCGGTACAAAGAGATAGTCGCAATATTATTATTACTATTAATCCCTTGACTTTTATCACCTTCCCAATTAAAGAATTCTCTGTTTCTACCTACTTAAAACTATTTACTCGTTCCCCAAAAAATCAGGAAAAACCCTAACTATTTATCCTTAATCGGGGATCAGGACTATTTTTCCGCGCACTCTTTCCGATTCACTATAATTATGAGCTGCTGCCACCTGGGAAAAAGTATAGGTGCGATCGATCCTAACAGTTAATTTACCCGATTCGATCGCTTCTTTGAGAAATTGCCAGTCAGACGCTTGTGCTTGAGCAAAAAATATCAGTTTCCCTTTTTGGGGCAACCAAGCACCGAGATAATTTAAGAGGATAATTCCGGGATTTGGGAGGGTGGTTATATAGGTCCCTTGGGGTTTTAAAAGCTGACGACAGTGCCAAAAAGAAGACTTAGCCACAGCATCGAAGATTATATCATATTTCTGCTCGGTTTTTCTCCAATCTTCTTGGGTATAATCGATAACTTTATCGGCTCCTAAAGAGGTGACATAATCGATATTTTTACTACTACAAACTCCATCTACTTGCGCGGAGAAAATTTTTCCTATCTGCACGGCAAAGCTACCCACTCCTCCCGATGCACCATTAACTAAAATCCGATTTCCTGCTTGAATACCGCCAAAATCCCGCAAGACTTGCAAAGCGGTAGAAGCGGCTAAAGGAGTGGCGGCAGCTTCAATAAAACTCTGATTATGCGGTTTTTTAACTAATAGGGAAGCGGGAATAATTGCATATTCAGCATAGGTTCTACCGGGTAATTGATTGAGAAAACCAAAAACCTCATCTCCGATCTGGAATTGTTCCACCTGACTGCCTTTTTCAACGATAATTCCCCCATAATCAAAACCTAATTGCAGGGGAAATTTATTACCTGTGGCTATTTTGAGCATCCCCCGACGAATCTTCCAATCAATCGGATTAATTCCCGCTGCCATAATCTTAATTAAGACTTCTTTCCCTTGGGGAATTGGCTTTTCTATTTCGGTGTATTGGAGAACATTACTATCGCCATAGCGATTAATGATAATAGCTTTCATAATTAAGAAAAAAGTTGATAAAATAGTAGAGGAGCAAAAGTAATGACCAAGAGAACCAAAATCCAAACTCGTCCCGCTAAAAGATTATAATCTTGCCCTAATCTTGACCAAGAGTGACCGGCGATAAAATGGCCGAACAGAAACTCAAAACCCACTGTTAATACTAACCAAATTAAACCGATAGTAATTGCTTGACCGGAGGATTCTAGACCCAAAAAATAGACAAGAGTGCCAATATAAAGACTAAAAAAGAGGATTCCTGTCAGGGTAGAAATTTGATGAGCGCGTAGTTCATCGAGATATTTTCCGTAGGTGGTTTCTCGGAGGATACCGTTACTAATTCCTATTACGATCATCGGGAGCCATGCGACAATGTAGCGACTAATCATAAGTTGTTGGTTTAGAACTCGCTCTAATTGGATTATAGCTATATTTGGCTGATAACTTGAGATATTTTCGTAAAAATTAATATTGTTACTTGCCTAAATTTTCAGCCAGATAATCAACTAGCTTTTTCACTGTTGTAAATTCTTGGCATTTTTCGTCTGAAAGTTCTAGATCAAATTCTTCTTCTAAAGTCATGATTAATTCAAGTGTATCAAGTTCATCTCCTCCCCAATTTGATAATAAGTCAGACCAACTATTCCGGACAAAAGAACTACAAGAACTATAAGAACTATAAGAACTATAAGAACGGTTCTTCGGTTTGTCTTATGCAACGTACAGGGTTATAAGGAATGAAACTCTCATAGAG
>NZ_JASJFE010000412.1:0-10360 GCF_030067735.1 Microcystis sp. M53598_WE2
AAAAGCTTTCTCAACAGCCCCTAAATAGGGTTGGCTGAAAAAGTTTGCTCCCCCTAAATTCCCCTTAAAAAGGGGGACTTAAAGCTGAAAAAAGGGGCTTTGCGCCCCTAAAAATCTTTAGTCAACCGATTAAAAATCTACACCAGACTATAGACAATTACCAAACCCAAAACTGCGGCAAAGACAATTAAAGCGTAGAATTGGGCGCGACCATTTTCGAGGTATTTCAGACCTTCACCACTGACAAGAGTAGCTAAACCAGTTAAATTCACTGCCCCATCGATAACGCGATAATCCACTTCCATAATTTGCCGTGCGAGACGACGACAACCCTGGACAAAAACTCGATCATAGAGATTATCAATGTACCATTTGTTCAGGGAAAAACGATACAAAACGGGGAATTTTTCGGCAATAGTTGCGGGGTCAATTTTCTTCTGGAGATACATCAAAGAAGCGACAGTAATCCCGATTAAAGCAATCCCCACCGAATTACCCGCCATAATCAGAAACTCTGTCCAATCAAAAGCATGAACTTCTTCCACTACTTCGTTAGGAACATGAATAAAACCCTCGAAGAAATTCTGCCAAGGTTTACCCACCAAACCAATTAACAAAGAAGGAACCGCTAAAATCATGAGAGGTAAAGTCATAGTAATTGGCGATTCGTGGGGTTCATGGGCATGATGGCCGTGGTTGTCTTCTTCCTGCGCTTCCGAGTCTAATTGCTTAACATTCATTGCCCCCGGTCCAAAAGCGGGAATCGCACCCGCATTGGCTAACAGTCGGCGTTTAATCTCCTTATTAGTCCCTCTAAACTCCCCTTCAAAAGTGTTAAAGTACATCCGGAACATATAAAAAGCTGTTAAACCCGCAGTCCCCCAACCGATTAACCATAAAGCTGGGTTCGCTTCAAAAGCTAAACCGAGAATTTCATCCTTCGACCAGAAACCAGCGAAAGGAGGAATCCCACAGATGGCCAGAGTTCCCACCAGGAAAGTTAGGGCGGTAATGGGCATATACTTGCGTAAACCGCCCATCATCCGCATATCTTGCGCTAAAACCGGCTCATGACCGACCACATCCTCCATACCGTGGATGACCGAACCAGAACCGAGGAATAACATCGCCTTAAAATAAGCGTGGGTCATCAGGTGGAATAATCCCGCACTATAAGCGCCGATACCCATAGCCATAACCATGTAACCCAATTGGGAGATGGTGGAATAGGCTAAACCCTTTTTGATATCATTCTGGGTGAGGGCGATACTTGCCCCTAGGAAGGCAGTAAAGGCCCCCGTCCAAGCAATTACCGTCATCGCCGTGGGAATTGGCTCAAAAACGGGATACATCCGGGCAATCAGGAAAACTCCGGCGGCCACCATGGTGGCGGCGTGAATCAGGGCCGAAATCGGGGTCGGACCTTCCATGGCATCCGGTAGCCAGACATGAAGGGGAAACTGGGCTGATTTGGCCACGGGTCCAAGGAAGACTAAAACGGCGAATAATGCCGCTAAACTGCCGGCAATGGCTCCAGAAGAGACTAATTCCTCTAGACGTTCACCCATGATATCAAACTCGAAGCTACCGGTGGCCCAGAAAAGCCCCAGCATTCCCAGTAATAAGCCAAAATCGCCGACGCGGTTGGTAACGAAGGCTTTTTGACAGGCCTCGGCGGCCGCCGGACGAGTGAACCAGAAACCTACCAGCAGATAGGAACACATCCCCACCAATTCCCAGAAAACGTAGATCTGGACTAGGTTGGGACTGATGACCAAACCGAGCATAGAACTGCTAAAAATGCTCAGATAGGCGTAAAAACGCACATAACCGGGGTCGTGGGCCATGTAACCATCGGTATAAATCATCACCAAAAAGGCCACGGTGGTGACGATGACCGACATTAAAGCGCTGAGGTGATCGATCGTATAACCCATTTTCAGGTGAAAGTTACCCGCCGATGCCCAATCGATCATTTGGTTGTAGGGAGCGTGTCCATTGATTTGACTCCACAGCAGCGCAAAAGAAAGCACCATCGACGCGCCGAGGGTAGAAATGATCAATACAGCATTTGCCTGTCGCAGACGATTGGTGACTTCATTAAAGGAAATTAAGCCCGCGCCGACTAGGGTAGCGCCTACCAAAGGCAGGACGGGAACTAGCCACGCGTACTGATAAAGCGGTTCCATTCAGTAATACCTAGTTTACAACTTCACACTATTTGGTTTATCTTCATCTATTGTGACATAGGTTAATTCTTAAGAAAGTGTTTATACCTAGTTTTGCTCAATAGGGCGGCGAAAGGTCAAAGGATCTTATCGATTTGGCAGTTTAGCGAGCGGGACGGTAATTTTTAGGGAGAAGCGGGAAAATTATCGAATAGCCACGAAAGCAAAGAAACGATTAAACCAGCAGAAAAGGAAATTATCGCCACGATCGCCTCGCTACCAAGATAACGGGATAAAAAACTGCCTTGAATTTGGGCGATCGGTAGTCGCGGATTTAACCCCACTTGGATGCTGTTGGTATTGCCAGAAACGCTCACTTCTAAACCTTGTGATGCTTCGGTAAATTGAATTTTTGGGGAAAGAAAAAGAAAATAGATAAGCCTATTGCGATGACACCCATCAGACTATCAGGTTCGGGAATGGTTGCTGCTGTAGTAACAGAAACCGGGGCCTGATTAGGAGAAAAAAGCGCAAAGGTACGGGTTGCATCAATAGCGATTCCATATATATCGGGATCAATATTGTAACTTATCGTGCAAGCGCACATTCCTCCGTTTTGATACATCTGCTCCAATAATTCTTGCCATTCACGACCTTGATAATACGATCCATAATTTCCCAGGACAGCACCAAACAAATCAGAAGGATAAGTAAAATTGCCTTGGCTATCAATGACACTCAAACCCAAGAAGGCAGATTGTTGCGGAATAACATAATTCCCTGTGTTTTGCGTCTCACCTAAAGCAATTAAAGCGGGATAAGTCGTTGTTAGGACATTATCAATGGCATTCCGTGCCGCTTCTGCACCCTGAGCATTTAGCCAAAAGGTGGGTTGCAGATTTAAATTAGAGGGATTGCCGAATAAATTGCTAAAAGTATCCTGAACAAAATTAACATTGTAGGAAGAATTATTGACGACTAGATCTTTAATGCCGGTGATATTTCCCTGGGTGTTAAACTGAACAGTAGCCGCTTTAGCTGAGGAGAGCGTAAAGCTGAAAACTGAAGCTAAAATCGTTAAACCGAGGATTTTAGTCTGTTTAAACATGATTCTTTCTGTACTCAGGATAGTTAAAGTAACCCATCTGTTATAGCACAAAATATTCCCAGAACATTTGGCTATTAGACTTCTGGCAAAAGTAAGCTCTTGAGCTGCTATCAGATCAGAATATCTACAATACTAGATAAATTTGACATAATCAGAGGTTATACAGATATTTTAGTCGTCTGTTGTCTTTTTTCTCCTCTTAGTCTCCTGTCTCCCGAAAACGAAAACTTTGTACCTCACTATTGAGCAGCTGATCCATCTGCCAACCTAACTGAGTTGGCTGCTGATAAACCTTTTTTAAAGTGTTAATATCCCGGCTAGAAATCGGGGCAATATCTCTAGTTTGAGCGAAATACATCACATCCGTCTCTAGGGGACTATGACCCCAAATTCCCAAAGCGTGACCTAATTCGTGCCGCGCTGCCGCTAAGGCCGACCGATCGGCTAAATTAGGACTAATCTGGATACTCATCCGATGAGTTAAGCGATTTTCCTTGACAAAAATCTCGTATTGTGTTATGGCAGAACGCACCCGGGGCAGTTCTAACTTACCCGTTTCGGCATTAAAACGGACTCCCGACGGCGGTAACTCTCGTTTAATGAGGATATCGGCCAATTCTGCCCGATTTACCAACTCCATCGGCAAATACTGCCCCCATTCAGCGATCGCCTGTTGTACCAAACTCAGCCAAGAACTGCGATCGCTCTGAATATAAATCTTCACGGGAAATTGCGACCAAATCAACGCCCCCACGGGACTGATTTCCACGGCATCAAAATAATCCCCGGACTGGTTTTGCTCTTGCCATTGGGCTAAATTAGCGGGTAAAGGATGGGTTTTTAACTCCGGTAGCGATCGACTGTCGGCAATCAGAGAATAGGAAAACAGCAAAAGACTCGCCAAGGCTGCGAGTCCTAGAAAAGAGAACCGACCTCTTAGCATTTAGCGATTTAACCAGCCGGCGCTCAGTACAATGGTTAGGGTGATAAATACCGTCCCTAACGCCCAAGTCACCTGATTTAAGGTTTTTTCCGCCGTTTTTGCGCTGGTAAAAATCTGTGATTGGCCGCCAATACCGCCAATACCATCCCCTTTGGGACTGTGTAATAACACCAAAATCGCCAGAAAGGCCGCCGCCAGCGCCCAAATAATCTGTACTACCAGCACCACTGTCATGATCATTACTCTCTATTTTCCATTACAAAGTATAGCAGTTATCAAGCCGTCAGCTTTGAATTAGTTATCAACTAGGGTCCTCTTCATCCTCTATATCCTCAAGTGTTAGTGGTGCTTGGGCGCTATGGCGAACATATAACACATAAACCGTACTATCTCTAATTGTAAAAAGCACTCGATAGACATTTTTACCTTTCCCATAAAAAAGTTGTCGGACTTCTTTGGGTAGAAAAATCGTCTGTTCGAGTGCTAAAGCACAACGAGTTGGTTTCTCTTGCAGAGTCGCAATAGCATTCATTAATCCTCGAAACCAACGGTCAGCAAACTCAGCATTATAACCTCGATACCAGCGATAGGCTTTTTCGATCTGTGCCGTGGCAGTTGGGGTAATTTCAACCTGAAATACCATATTTTTCGGCCATTTCCTGGGCAAAATCGGACAGAGGACGGGTTTTACCGGAGTTTATCTCCTCGAAACCTTGCTGAATCCCCTCAATGCTCTCTAAATACTCCATCAGTTGTCTGAGCTTGCTAGGATCTATTTGATCGAGAAAAGTCACCAGCACTTGTGAGCGATCGCTAATATCATTGGGTAACTCGGTTAGGTGTATTTGTCCATCTCGATAAACACCTTCGATGGTTTTCAGCATAAAATTCCCCTTTATTGACTTTTTACTCGTTAAAGCGAGATGCGGACGGGAGTGCGACTGGCTTTAATTTCCACTTCGGCCGGTTTAATCAGCGATCGCCCGGTCATTTCTACTGGGACGGGAATAGAGAGAATTTCCAGGATAGTCGGGGCAATATCGGCTAAACGACCATCATCCCGCAGCTGCACATCGCCACCGTGGCCGGGTATTTTTCTCCCTTCCCCTTCAATTAAAATTAAAGGAACGGGATTAGTCGTGTGGGCGGTCCAAGGATTACCCGACTCATCCACCATCGTTTCCGCGTTACCGTGGTCCGCGGTGATTAACACTGTTCCCCCCAATTTATTGATGCTACTTAACAACTTAGCCAAGCATAGATCCACCGTTTCCACTGCTTTCATGGCTGCGTCTAAAATGCCCGTATGACCCACCATATCGGGGTTAGCGTAATTGACTACCACCAGACTATAGATCCCCTGTTCGATCGCCCCACAGACCGCTGTTGTCACCGCGGCTGCCGACATGGCCGGAGCTTGGTCATAGGTGGCGACTTTCGGACTAGGAATTAATTCGCGCACTTCTCCCTCAAAGGGTTTTTCTAATCCCCCATTAAAAAAGTAGGTGACGTGGGGATATTTTTCGGTTTCCGCACAACGAAACTGTTTTAATCCCTGTTGAGCGATCACCTGTCCTAAAATATTATTTAAATTCTGGGGAGCAAAGGCCACATCTACCGGTAATTTCGGATCGTATTGGGTGAAAGTGACAAAACTGAGGGGAGAAATTAAATCTCGATCGAAATCTTCAAAATCGGGCATAGTCAGGGCATAACATAACTGTCTAGCTCGATCGGGACGGAAATTATAGAATATCACCCCATCGCCTGCTTCGATCGCCCCCGGTGCAATTCTGGTGGGGGGAATAAATTCATCGGTAATATTTTGATCATAAAATGCCTGTAATACTTCAGTAATCGATCGCCCGTCGATACCTTGATCACTGGTCATCACGTTATAGGCTTTTTCCACCCGATCCCAACGGCGATCCCGATCCATGGCATAATAACGGCCACTGAGAGTCACCATGCGACCGAGTTTGATTTTATTAATATGTTCTTGAATCCGTTTAATAGCTGGCATTCCGTCGGTGACGTTGGTATCGCGACCATCGGTGATGACATGAATGCAGACATCGCTAATCCCTTGCACTTTCGCTAAGTCTAATAATCCCAGTAAGTGATCGAGATGGGAATGAACTCCCCCCTCGGAACATAAACCAATCAGGTGTAATTTGCTTTTTTTGGGGCGAATCTCGGCGCAGAGTTTTAATAAAGCCTGATTTTGTTGAATCGAACCATCTTCGATCGCATCGGAAATTCGTACTAACTCCTGTGGTACAACTCGCCCCGCTCCGATATTCAGGTGGCCAACTTCCGAGTTGCCCATCTGTCCTTCTGGTAGTCCCACATCCTTAGCGGAGGTGCGGATTAAGGTGTGGGGATAAACTTCCCAGAGACTATCCATAATCGGGGTTTTCGCCATTGCAATCGCATTATCCGACCTTTGCGGGCGATAACCCCAACCATCAAGGATAACCAGTACGACTGGGGATATAGGTGCGTGGGTCATGATATACAGTCCTAAATTAAGAGTGGATTTCCATGCACTAAGATAATATCATCGAAACTTCCATTGATCACCGGTGTCCAGGCGATCGACCCCCTAATGTCAGCAAATGATGGGTATGTCTCAAAAAAACGAAACAACTGCTTTAATAATCGCTCTTTTAGCCACTGCGGGCATTTTAGGTGGGGGTTACTTCTGGCTACAAAGTCAATGTGCTGCGGGTCAAGAATTCTTTCTCTGTGGCAGCAGTAAAAGTTCGCAAAAATCCCCAACATCGGGAAGTGCCTCCTCTCCCCTACCCCCTCCCCCTTCCCCCCAGGGAGTGGTCAGTTTTGCCCCACCGACTTCTATCCCCAGTGGCACGACAATTCGCATTAATGGCTCTACCAGTATGGTACAGATTAATCAAGCCTTAAAAGCCGCTTTAACGGCCAAATTTCAGGGGGTAGAGGTCTTGACAAATGCTCAAGGATCTGATAGGGGATTAGAGGAAGTGGCCCGGGGGGCGATCGATATTGCGGCGGTGTCACGACCTTTAACCGAGTCAGAACGCTCTCAGGGATTGGCTTCTAGTCCGATCGTTCGAGATGCGATCGCTATTGTGGTGGGAGTAAAAAACCCCTTTGCAGGGGGGTTAACCACTGCCCAAGTTAAAGATATTTTTACCGGAAAAATCACCTCTTGGTCGGAGGTGGGCGGTTCTGCTGCTACTATTCAAGTGATTAATCGTCCTCCTATTAGTGGCACTTATCAAAGTTTTCGTCAGGAAGTGCTGCAAGGGGGAGAATTTGGTAGGGGAACTAATTTTAAAATGATGGATAGGGATGCCACCACCCCGATTTTGCGAGTTTTGGGACTGAATGGCATTAGTTACGCAACCTATAGCCAAATTGCCGACCAAAAAACCGTCAGGGCGCTCGCTGTGGACGGAATTTCAGCCAGTGAACCTAATTATCCCTGGCAGCGTACCCTTTACTACGTTTACAAAGAACCTGCTAGTGAAGCAGTCAAAGCTTTTATGGGTTTTGTGTCCTCTAGTGGTGGTCAAGAAGCGATTTTTCGGGCCAATGAAGATCTACAAAAGTAGTCGAGGAAAACTAACTCAGAAGACAAAACAGGATAGACTTTTCTCTAAGTCCGATTTAGTTTGGGGGCCATGAAGGATTTATTGGCGATTTTTAGCAAGGAATTAAGCTTTTGGTTAGCGGTACTATCAAGCCATAATTAGCCAATGAACAAAAAACAGAGGAAAACCTATAATGCTATTTTTGCCGATCCCATCCGTTGTAACATCGTTTGGGATGATGTCCTTAACTTAATTCAGTCATTAGGAGGTAACATTACTCAAGGCGATGGCTCAAGAGTACGATTTGACCTTAACAAAATTTCCCTCAATATTCATTCCCCTCACCCCCAAAAAGAACTAAAAAGATACCAAATTAAAGCTCTTCGTGAATTTTTAATTAAAGCAGGAGTAAATTAATGCAATACAAAGGCTATGAAGCTGTGATTGAATACGATGAAAGCGATCGCTTATTTTTTGGTCGTGTCATCAACATAGAAGATATTATCGTTTTTGATGGTCTTTCCGTTGATGAACTAGAACAGGCTTTTAAAACTGTTATTGAACAATACTTAGCAGATTGTCAAACCCTTAATAAAAACCCTAATCAACCGACTTATCCCTTATCTTCTCATTAGTTAGGAGGCGATTGCGTTTTGTGGTGAGTGATTAGGCGATCGCCTATAATAATTAGGATTATTGTCAAGTTCAGCCGCTATGACTACCACAATCAAGAAAGAAGAAACCAGTTGATGATGAAAGAAATCATTCCTTTCCATCAACGACTAAATTCTAGATTAAATAAACAAAAAATTACCATATTACAAGTTAATTTAGGCAAACACTGCAATTGAGCTTGTAATCATTGCCATTTATAACCGCTTCTTCGAGGTTCTTTACTCGGCAGATAATCGGCTATTGCGATTGATGTTTGACGTAGGTTCGTAATACATCATTAATTAGGTCGTGATAGCTCTTTTCTTGAGCATGATTCCTAAACCACTCAAGGATTTCTGAATCCAACCTGATACTAATTTGCTCTGTTTGTGGATTTGGTTTGACCAGTTTAGCATTCTTGAAAAATTCATCATCTAGGGGAGGAATATCTGAATAATCAATATTCTCATCGGACATTTGCATAAATTTCTCTTGTCGCTCTTTAAGAGGCATATCAAGGGAAAATTCAGGGTTGCTCATAGCGTTTTCTCCTTGATATAGAGCAGGGAGCATCTCATTTATGCAAGTGAGTAATTATACTTATCCATAAAACTGGTTTCTAGCAAGGCTTTCAAAATAGCTTGACATAAAAACCTGATTTAGGGGTTACAAAGGTGAGATGCTCCCTTAGAGCATCGGTTTTTGAGAATTGTCTATATACAAAGTCAGCATTCATGAGGGGAACCCTGGGGCGAATTACTTCGCCCCTTTAAAAGCCCCGTCTCATCGCACTAAGCGCTTCGGGTCTTCGCCCCGACATTTGAGATAAAATAAGGACGCTGCCACTTGCGTCCTCAAGGTATCTGGAAAAGGCTTTTTTCCTAGACTTTCCGAGAGTAGTATTCCACTACTAACAGTTCATTAATCGAGAGGGCAATCCATTCTCTTTCCACAACGCCATTCACTTTGCCCACAAGGGTGTTTTTGTCAAATTCCAAATGACTCGGCAGGTTGGCTAAACCGGGGTATTCCATATTTCTTTTGACTAGATCCTGGGAACGCTCTTGATTTCTAACTCCAATCACATCACCCGGACGGCACTGATAACTGGCAATATCCACAACTCTACCGTTAACGGTGACGTGACCGTGATTGACTAATTGTCGCGCCCCCGGAATTGTCCCAGCCATACCGAGACGGAAAACGGTATTATCCAGACGCATTTCTAAGAGTTGCAGCAGCACTTGACCAGTGGAACCGGTAGCCCGGCGAGCTTTGCGGACATAGCGAATTAATTGTTTCTCGCTGACACCGTAGTTAAAACGCAGTTTTTGTTTTTCTTCTAGACGAATGGCATATTCTGAACGTTTTTTGCGGGCCTGGCCATGTTGCCCCGGTGCATAGGCACGACGGGCATTTTTACGGGTTAAGCCTGGTAATTCCCCTAAACGACGCACAACGCGCAAGCGCGGTCCTCTATAACGAGACATACAGACAGTCTGCTCCTATTTAAATTTATCCCAAAACTATTATCGTAGCACAAATTAAGTGATTTAGTTGGCGTGTGGGGAGATGGGGAGAGGGGAGAACGGAGTGGGATGATGGGGTGTGGGGTGTGGGGTGTGGGGTGTGGGGAGAATAAATAAAAGCAATCTCCTGAATACTGACTCCCGACTCGGAGAATACTGATCACTGATTACTGATTACTGATTACTGATCACTGATTCAAGCCTGACGGCAGCTGATGTATTTTTTTCATCGGAAATTTTGGGTCTGAAACCCCGCCGTTCTAGGTTGGCTTTACGTTAGAATTAAAAAGCCAGTCTCGAAAACCAAGTGGACGGCGCAGCACCTTGAAAGCTCGGCTGAGGGGGTTCCGACCAGAAAAGCTTGGCCGGGTAAAAAGTCGCGC
>NZ_JASJFE010001039.1:0-1584 GCF_030067735.1 Microcystis sp. M53598_WE2
CTCATTTTCGGAGAAAAATAAGGTTAATTGCTTTTTATTCTCTTTGATAACAGGGTGAAAATTACTGCTTTTCATCTTAATTCGCTTCCCTTCAATAGTGGATATTATAGTGGTAAGTTGAGAAAGCCAAATGCTGACATTTTCATCATCTTGCCAATTAATTAATTGACTCACCAGAACTGGAGAATGAGTGTTCACTATTACTTGGCGTAAAGGCATTTCAGTATCTTCAAAATCGACAGTTAGCTCTTTTAATAATCTTGCCATTGCTTGAATAAGAAAAGGATGAATGCCATTTTCTGGCTCTTCAAAACATAGTAATCCTGTGTGTTGTCGGTCGTATTGCAGGACACATAATGTTAATAAACGTAGGGTTCCTTCGGAAAGCACTCTCGAAGAAAACTCCCGATTATCATCGCCTTTTACCTTGATAATAAATTGTCGATTTGCTTTGTCATCATAAACATTAACTTCTGTAAGATTCGGTAGCAGATTATTGAGATCACGGGAAATTGCTGTGAGGGTATATTCATCATCTTGTTTGATGCGAAATAAAGCAGCGGCTAAATTCTTTCCGCTTGCTGTTATTGTATCTCTGATGCCCATATCTTGACGAGTAGGTTCTCGCAGATCTTCGGGATTAAGCTGCATAAACTTCCAACTCAGCATTTCTTGTTTGGCGGCTAATATATGTTTAAAATCTATGGTATTAATGCTGCTTAAAACAGTTTGTGATGCGTTTTTTGCGGGAAATACTTTTTTATTCCCTTGTTGACCGTCTTGAGGTACAACAATGGTAGCAATACCACTAATATCTTCAGTCTTAATATAAGGAATCGCTCTCCTACCCGTTACTTTTGGTCGCCAAGTTTCCAATACTGTCTTAGGAATATAATTTTTTACCCAATTATCTTCATTGTGCTTTAAATTTTCTAAACATTCATCAACAGGAAGACACAAAATTGAAGGATTTGAAGTTGAAACAGTCGGAGAAAAAAGATGCATCGCCTTTTTGGCCGAGAAACCTCCCTGAAATGTCCAATTTTTATGATTGCTTGAATGACCAGGTGATCTTTTATATCTTTTATATTCGGACCAAAAAGCCAAGTAAATTTTTACAAGCAAACGTGTAGTCAGATTTAGTCATAACAAGGAACTAAAAAACTGGAAAGCAAAACCCAAAGCTTATCCATAACTGTTTCGTTGACAAAATATGTCCTTCTGTCAGGAGGGTGACGACGAGGAAGACGAGGATGCCGATAAGAACGGGTTCAACGACGACGTCTGGAAATCGTTCAGTCAGCCTGTTTTCGCTAATAATCTTCCGGTTTTCGGTTTCTTTGGAAAATCTGGAGCCAATAGCGACCTGTCAACTCAAGAGGTTCGTTTGTTATCAGTTTCAGTTTTATCTCTTGCCGACTTTTTTTGTTAATCTTTTGATAAGAATTTGTTGAGTTTCAAAACGATAGATACTCTTCCGTTTTGTTCCTAGAATTAATTTGCAATACAATGTCAGATAAAAAGGTAATACTTTTACTGTAACTCTAAATTAATGTGTGTAATCAACTCAATACTACATGTTTA
>NZ_JASJFE010000727.1:0-1376 GCF_030067735.1 Microcystis sp. M53598_WE2
GGACTTTTTAGATCGAAATAATAACCATGAATTATGAACTTTACTCAATGGGATTTTATTAAAAGATATTCGCGAAGCAAGATTATCCGCAGGAGACGTGGGAAATTGGTAGAAAAACATCAAATCGAGGGATTAGAAACGGGTTATAGTGTCGAGTTTTCCGATAGGTTGAGAAAAACGATCGCCCTACCAAAGACGTTGAATACCATACCGATCTAAAATAGTATCTACACTAATAATCGGAATATTTTCAACAATGGCTTGAGCTACCAGAAGGCGATCAAAGGGGTCTTTATGATAAAAAGGAAGGGTGATCAGCGCATCCGTATGTTCTGGTGTGATGGCAAGGATATTAAATTGATATTGATTAAGGCATACGTCGATAAAATCTTTGTAAGATTGATGTAAAATGAGTTTACCGATACTGATTTTGATGGCGATTTCCCAATAGGATGCTGGGCTGATTAATATTTCGTTATTTTGGTTAATAATTAGTTGATGGGCGGCGCTACTTAGTGGGAATTCGTTGAGTGTGTACCAAAGCAGAGTATGGGTATCGATTAGACATTTCAATGCAGATACTCCGCGAAGTCTTGTAAGTGTTCTTCATCATCGGCCACGATGGTAATCATTCCTTTACATAGGCCAGGCCCCGGACGTTGGGGAGATGTGGGGGTTTGCCCGATTAATTTGGCTAGTGGGAGATTATTATCGGTAATCAACAATTCTTCCCCTGGTTTGAGATTGTATATCAGTTCGGGCAGTTTGGCTTGAGCTTCTTGGAGAGAGACAATCATAATTTTACGGCAAGCGCGAAGATGAAAGGACTTTCTAGGCCGATAATTTCTCGATTCTAACCGATCGAAGCCCGGAAGGTGTAGGCGAACCGAAAACCTTCTCCATTAAGGACCGGTGTTAAACTGATTAATCATGCTGGTGTCTAGAATTGACCTATGCCGAACTTAACCTTAAGCAACGAACAAGTTATCGACTTATTCAAACAACTCCCCGAAGCACAGCAAGAATGAGCCTTAATAATATGAGCAAAATTTCGATCGAAGTCAGTCCCGAAGCGGCAGAAGTCTATCAATCCGCATCCCCGGAGGAACAAGAACGCGTCCGGGTTCTTGTCGATTTGCTAATTAGAAAGCCAGTTAACAGCGATATCGATTTCTTGAGAAAACTAATGGACGACATTAGTGATGAGGCGGAAGCTAGAGGATTAACCCCCGAAATTTTAGAATCTTTACTAAATGAGCCTTGAATATTCTTTTATTAGAACTCTTGCAAATTAATTATATGTTATAATGATGGGTTAACTAATTTTCCCCAAAAAATTAGTTAATCAGTACATTCGTCCTGAATGAAAACTTGAA
>NZ_JASJFE010000598.1:0-1705 GCF_030067735.1 Microcystis sp. M53598_WE2
GATGATCTCAGTGCAATACCACAAAGAGGCTGATCGCGCCTACGAAAAAGAACTGAGAAAACAAAGGGAATATCTCATAGAAAACCAAGGGCAAATCTATCAAAAACTAGAGAAGTACCTAGAGCAACAGGATTGGAAAAAATCCGACTACGAAACCGCTTTTATCATGTACCAATGGATGGTCATAGAAAATTATAATGACTTCTACGACCTTTTTAGTCAGGTATCCCTAGAGGTAATCGATGAGATTGATCGACTTTGGATGAAACACAGCGAAGGGAAATTTGGTATCAAGGGACAGGCGAAAATTTACCGTGACCTTGTTGGTGGGACAGGAGAATATAACTATGAAATATGGGATCGTTTTGGCGATCTCGTAGGTTGGAAACAAGGAGAACGATGGTTTAATTTGGACAATATGGAAGTAGCATATCGTACTCCAGAAACCCATTATAATCACTTCTCCGTACTAATGTACTGCCGAGGAGATTTGCGTGATTGGGACATTTGGAGTCAGGTTTACTGGGGTTTTTATGGGAGGCTGGCTTATCCTGGGATGAATCCTATGGGTATTGGATCTCTTCTCTCGCGTCAAGACTTAAAGGACTGTAGCATATAGGGTTACAAGATTTTGTGAACAATTATTAACAGGTAATTTTCGACGAAGCCATGCGGGTTCTGGGTTTTCGATACCTGTCACCGAGGGGTCAGCCACTCGCCCGATGTTTTTGTAGTATGGTTCCTACTAGAAAGTTATGGGTGAGAAAATCTTTGTGTTCTTTGTGCCTTTGTGGTTCTTTCTTCCCTTTTTTGGTAATCTTCACTGCTGCCATTAATTTACTCCCCCAATGGTCTTGGATTATCGTTAATCTTGTGGATTTTCAATGTTTCGGGCAGCATGAAGTACCGCAATAACATCGATTTGCTCAGGCTTGATATAATAAATTATGCGATAAGAACCCTCGATAACTTCTCGGATCTGCTCAGTTTCAAACTCCGGAACAAGACGACCCGAAAAGGGAAAATTAGCAATCTGTTCTGAGCGTCTAGTCAATCTTTCCACCAGTCTTTGAGCATATTGAGGGGAGTTTTGTGATATGTAGTTGTAGATGGATGATAAATGATTAACGGCGGTTTCTGTCCAGAAAACTTTCATGGCTCTAGCTTGAACTTAGTGCGTACTTCTGCCACAGAAATAACCTTTTCCGCCTCACTATCGGCTAATCCTGCTTCAATTGCCTGTCTCACATAAATCTCATACATCAAATCATCCCATGTAGAATTATCCGGCAATTTATCGATTAAATTTCTGGCTTTTTGTTTAATGTTTTTTATTTCCATGATGGTTTCCAAAATGACTCCTGACAGTTTACATTATAGCAAGATAGGCTCCTAGAGATGGTGTATTCTAAAACCACCGCTAACGCTCAGAATATCCAAAAAGGCTTTTCCCTCTCGATGTCCTCAACGAAACCTCAACCCGTGATTGGTGTTAGTTGGTGGATAAATGCTGTATATTTACTCTCGTCGCCGCTTAATTCACACGCAGCAGCGCAGAAACTTGCTCAACATTCATTGCTGTATGTAACAATACAGGAGGAGTTTATCTCAGGAGTTCCACGGTGATTAGAGAGCTAGACCGTAAGTAGTCATGCAAAATTAATTACCCAAATAAAAAATTAAGAAGTATAATACATAAAAAAAC
>NZ_JASJFE010000718.1:0-4723 GCF_030067735.1 Microcystis sp. M53598_WE2
GATGAAATGATTAAGCGTTATGTTCAGACTCAAGAGGTTGATATTAAAAACTTGTTGCCATCTCAGGTGGAAACGGGTATTAAGCTTGAAGAGAGACAGGAGACGACTCGCTCACAATTAGCGACTTTTTTGATAAAAATCTTAGCAGGAACCTTAACTGCAAGTTTTGGATTAATCATAATTCTGACAGTTATGTCGGGTTTTATAGATGAAAAGAAGATAGAGTCATTCGATAAGACAAGTTCATTGGTGAAAGATTTAATCACATTTATATTGACCGCTCAGACAGGTTTAATTGGTACAGCCCTTGGTTTTTACTTTGGCTCTAGAGGTAATAATGCAGATTAATTAATCTGAGCGCAATCGCCGATATTGTAGGGTGCGTTCATGAAATGTAACGCATCTTATTTTTGCTTATGTAAACAGTAATTTGAATACGATGACAATTTTTTAGCTAGACTAGAATAAATTATTGCGCTATGCAATTAAATTATACCTTTCAATCTAGGAGCAGCCATGCTAGACACAGCAACTCTTGAACGACGCTTGATAACCCTTGAACAAGTGCGATCGCTATCACTGTAGGGTGCGTTCCCTAATGCAACTTCTACCGCTCCACTAATAGATTTTGGGGGAACGCACCATGCACATTGATTGGCTGTAAGAACGATTTCTGCAAAGACTGTGAAATTGAAGGCTCTTGTGCAGGTCAGTGTCAAGTCACTTTGGAGTCTTCCAGAAATGACAGTCAATTAGTTGCAAAAATGTGCGAGTTAATAATTGCAACTACACAGAATTTGGTTGACGAACATCTAGAAGGCAGGTGAAATTCTGTGTTTATGACTAAGAACTAGCTGCCCAAAGCAAAGACACTTCATATTGATTAAATGTTGAATCCGCACTCACAAGTATCATATCTTCTACCTGAGCTTGTGCAATCAGCATTCGGTCAAAAGGATCACGATGATGTAAAGGCAATGCAGCCGCCCGCAAAGCATGAGAAGCATTGATCTCTAACGATCTAGCTCCTAGTTGGGTCATTCGAGTAGAGACATAATTATCTATTTGCTCTGGCAGTGGTAATTTACCGATTGAGACTTTAATTCCCATCTCCCAAACACTGGCAACAGAAAACCACACTTCATTGCTTTCGTTGGCAATTTGTTCAATTACATTCTCACTTAACTTGTCTGGTTGGGCAAACCACCACAGCCAGCATTGTGTATCCAGTAAAAGTCTCACTCCGCACCACCCTCAAATGCTACCAAAATATCTTCTGGTAAAGGAGCGTTAAAATCATCTGGTACGGTAAACATCCCTCGATCTTGTCCTAAACTAGACCGTCGATCTAAAGATGTCCGAAATGGAACAAGTTTAGCAATTGGAATACCTCGGTTTGAAATAACGATTTCCTCTCCGAGTTCCACACGGGACAATAGCCGAGAAAGGTTTGTTTTAGCCTGATGAATGTTTACAGTTTCCATGCTCTTAAAAAACTAAGTCCACAAACTAAGTTTAGTTTAAATGACTTTAGGATACAATGACTATAAAAGCTAGTAGCCAGTTGGATATATTTGTTATGGCATTAATATCCGGTGTTGTTCACAGTGATCCCGACATTCTAGGGGGAACCCCTGTTTTTGTAGGAACTCGTGTGCCGATGAGAACCCTACTTGATTATCTTGAGGCTGGTGATTCATTAGAGGTATTTCTAGACCATTTTCCCAGTGTCAGTCGAGAACAGGCGATCTCAGCCCTTGAATTAGCAAAGGAAATGTTGACAGCCTATGCGAATCCTGCTTGATGAATGCGCCCCACGCCCGTTAAAGCGTGAGCTTGCCGATTACGAGGTATGCACAGTTGTTGAGATGGGATGGTCAGGGAAAAAGAACGGTGAGTTGCTGAGGCTGATGAGTCAGGAGGGTTTCACGATTCTCCTCACTACAGATCAAAATTTGCGTTATCAGCAAAATTTACAGCAAACTGGAGTGGCAGTTATTGTTCTTGTAGCAACCAGCAACAAACTTTCTGACTTACTTCCCCTAATGCCAGATGCCTGTAGCGTATTAGATAAAGTCTCTCCAGGAGAAGTGATTGAAGTTGGAGGCTCCTGAAAGTTGTGTTGGCGAAAGCAGCATAACTCCGCATCCCCGGCGATATCTCGATCCCAAATCACAGGAATCTGCTGTTTAGCGATTAATTCGGCTTCTTCTCGACAAATAGCCCGAATTCCCACGGGTAAGGTCGGTAAACCCATTTCTAACACCCGACGCATCACACAGGCGTGGTTATGGTGGGAGCCTTCGTACTCAAAACGCATATCGCCATGGGCATCAATTTGAACCACCGTAAAAGGTTCCGATAAAGCTTGTCGGTAAGCTTGTACTACTCCCGTAGTGATAGCGTGTTCACCCCCGACGGCGACGACAAACTTATCATCGGCAATTAAACGCGAAACTGTAGCTGTGGTGACGGCTAACATCTCCTCGGCGGACAATTGCGGTTGCTGACGGGTATCGGCGATCGCATCATGGGTATAGATGCCCACTTCTAAACAGGTTTCCCTCTTAAGTTCCTCGTCATAAGCTTCCAATTGTTGGGAAGCAGTAATCACCGCCGCCGGCCAAGTTTCACAACCCTTGCGATAGGTGGTGGTGGCCTCGTAGGGAATCGGCAGGATCACGGCCTTAGCTGTGGCGTAAGTGGCGATCGCTTCACTCCCTAAAAATTGTTCGCTACCGGTGGCGCCAGACAATAACATGGGCAAGTCACAGAAAATTTTAGTCCAACCTTCTATTATAAATATTTTGACTATTTTTGTCTATTACAGCCTTTCTCATCAACCGGAACTGACCTCATACATATCTACTAATACTAAATCCGTTGAGTATAGGCTACATATCAGGAGAGGCACTCATGCAAGAGACACTCATGCAAAAGGGAGAATAAATAATCAGTTTTTAATAACCGGATTTGGTATAAGTAGGGAGGCACAATTATTTGTAGGATGGGTTAGCGGTAGCGTAACATGAACCGGCGTTGGGTTTCATGCTTCAACCCAACCTACGTTCATCTTATATTTAATTCCACCCACCTACTTATTGAGATAACTGCTGTAACGATAGCTTAACACCCTCTACCACTGTCAACCTAACTTCTAATTAGGTTGCTTAGGTTTTTCAAGTTGCTCTTTAACTAATTCTAAGGGAAGTTTTAACACTCTAGCAATTTGTTCGACGGTTAAGCCTTCTTTCATCAATTCTGTAGCGATTTCGAGTTTAGATTCTTCAGCAAGATTAGATTTTTGTAATTGATTTTCTGGTAGTTGATTACAGATATGACCTTTATTAATTTGTACGGGATTTATTACATTAAAGTTATGAGAGACATTATAATAATATCTTCGCAGACTAGACCTAAGATTAGCTTTATTAATTTCTTCTCCTAAAATTTCCGATAAGGTTTTCCATAGCTTACCGGCTACATCCTTGACATATTTCTCGGAACGATGATGATTTTTAGCGATTTCTGTGTATTTTTGGTGATTAATCACCCCTTCTAAGATTTCAGACTGAACATCATCTAAATTTTCTCCTGTATAGGAGAAGATGAGATTATCAACAGTTGTAATTAAAGAGTGAATATCAAAATTGTTCATGGCATTGGTTTAACTATGGGATTAAGTCATAATTGCTTGACATTATAGCACAGAATGTAAATTTAGGTACTTTATACGACTTTATCTTACTTTTTAGTGCTTGAAAGTTAATCTTTAATGTCATAAGCTCTTAGAAACCTTAGCTTAAGCAAAAATAATGAAAATGAACAGAGTTAAAAGTTCTCTATTGAAATCGGGTTTATGTGTTTTCAGTTTTTCCATATCACTTCTTTGTCAAAAAACTCCTGTACTGTCTGCTACAGTATCAAGTTCTAGTTCAACACTTCAATCTGTAGGTATTGTAAATGACTTTGATAAGATTTCTGTAATATTAGATGGTATTTTAAAACTTTGGGGTATTGTTGCACCTGTTGGAAGACCTTTACAGCCAGAAGATTTTACAACAATTAAATCAGCCAGGTTGTTGATTGCGTGTGTAAATGGAATCTGTGATAAGGATGAATCTCAAAGTAATAGTCTAGTAAGCATTAATAAACGAACAGTAGAAAAAACAGGACAAGTTAGTTCAATAGCATCAATTAGTGGTGCTTTAACCCAAACTAGCATTGGAAAGAATCCGGCTTGTGTCGGAGATATGTTTGTTGATGGTCTCAGTCCCATTAAGTGTGAAAAAAATGTTAAGGCCGTTGGTAAACCTGGAGAGGTATTTGTAAAAAATGTAACCGCATCTGCCTTTGGTCTTGTTTATGATGGCAGGGGTGGAAGACTGCTTATGGACGGAGCAGAATCCATGGACGAAGTTTATAGATCTAGAGAAATCCCCGAACCCACCTCAACCCTAAGTCTTCTTTCCCTGGGAATACTTGGTGCAGGTGCAACCTTAAAACGCAAAGTAAAACGCTCTAATTCAACCGAAAAAGAACCCAATAACGTCGGTTAAATTGCTTTTTTGTATAACTCATTCCCCCTTGATTTTAGACCAGTTGAGGGGGATTTTTAGGCTCTTGCTTCTCCCTCTTGTATTTTTAACTGAATATTTGCTATAATAAACAAAGGGTAAGCATCAATCATCTTCAAGCGATAGAAACTATTATTGAGGAACGA
>NZ_JASJFE010000784.1:0-2717 GCF_030067735.1 Microcystis sp. M53598_WE2
AACTTACCCAAATAAAAATGATTTTAATGTCCCCAGATTTTTTCAGTTAAATTGAATTAGCAACGACAGATATATATTTCAGTGCCGAACTACTAATTAGTACAAGTTATCAAAGCAAGCTCTGATTGGGTTATAATTTTTGCAGATGTCTAATCAACTGAAAACTCACATCTGATAACTGATAACTGATAACTGATTACTGATTACTGATTACTGATTACTGATTACTGATTACTGATTAAGACATTTCTAACATTCTTTGAATCGGCAACAGTGCCTTAACTCTTAAATCTTCAGAAATAGTAATTTCTGGAGTTTTATCTCGCATACAGAGATACAATTTTTCGAGAGTGTTCAGTCTCATGTAGGGACACTCATTACAAGCACAGTTATTTAAAGCTGGTGCGGGGATAAATAGTTTCTCTGGGGCGGATTTTTGCATCTGGTGAATAATCCCCGGTTCTGTGGCGACAATAAAGGTTTTTTCGGAACTTTTCAGGGAATAATTTAATAGTGCCGTCGTGGAACCAATATAATCGGCATGGCGTAAAACCGATGCTTCACACTCAGGATGGGCGATAATTTTTGCTTCTGGATGGGCGACTTTTAATTCTATTATCTTGCGTTCGGAAAAAGTTTCATGGACAATACAACTACCCTGCCAGAGAACTAAATCTCTACCAGTTTGCTGACTGACGTAACGGCCTAAATTGCGATCGGGAGCGAAGATAATCGGTTGATGGGCAGGGATTTGATTAACTATTTTGACTGCGTTGGAACTGGTGCAGATAATATCACTCATGGCCTTAATTTCTGCACTGCAATTGATATAGGAAATCACGATATGATCGGGATATTGGGCTTTAAAACGAGCAAAATCTTCAGGATGACAACTATCAGCTAAAGAACATCCTGCATCTAAATCCGGCAGCAATACCAACTTATCTGGGTTTAAGATTTTAGCTGTTTCTGCCATGAAGTGAACCCCCGCAAATACGATCACATCTGCTGGCGTTCGGGCAGCCTGTTGGGATAAACCGAGAGAATCACCAATATAATCAGCTATATCCTGTATGTCAGAATTTTGATAGTAGTGAGCCAGAATAACGGCGTTTAATTCCCGTTTAAGCTCTTTAATTGCCGTAAATAGGTCATCAGGTAAGCTCGATCGATTTGTGGGTTGAACAGTTGTGAACACGGCGGCATTTATGGTTATTTTTACCAAATACTAAACAAGTCCCTAGATCATAGCAAATTTTTTTTAAGGGGAGTGGGGGAGTGGGGAAGTGGGGAAGTGGGGGGCAACTTTGATTTATTATCCTGAATTCTGTCTCCGAACTCCGAACCCCGAACCCCGAACCCCCATCCCCTATCAATGCTAGGATAAAGGCTTGAGTAGAGAACGATCGAGCGAAAGCCATGTCATCGACAGAAGTAAAAACCCCGCCCCCAGACAGTACCGAATTTCTCGACGAATTGCCCGGAGAAGTGGAAATGTCCTTATTTGACCACTTGGAGGAATTGCGGCGCCGGATTTTTTATAGTTTAATTGCCGTGGCTGTGGGTGCGGTGGGATGTTTTATCTTCGTTAAACCCCTAGTACAAGTGCTGGAAGTCCCTGCCCAAGGGGTAAAATTTTTGCAGTTGGCCCCGGGAGAATTTTTTTTCGTCTCCCTAAAAGTAGCTGGATATAGCGGCATACTGGTGGCTAGTCCCGTCATTCTCTTGCAAATTATCCTCTTTGTGCTGCCGGGGTTAACCCGTCGCGAACGGCGTTTAATTGTCCCGGTAGTGTTAGGATCGAGTGTCTTATTTTTTGCCGGTTTATTTTTTGCCTATATTGCCCTGATTCCCGCCGCTTTAAACTTTTTTGTCAATTATGGGGCGGAAGTGGTCGAACAAGCTTGGTCGATCGAGCGCTATTTTGAATTTGTCTTACTTTTACTTTTTAGTACCGGCATCGCCTTTCAAATTCCCGTTATTCAATTGATTTTGAGCTTTTTAGGCATTATTTCCTCGCAAACGATGTTATCGGGTTGGCGTTTCGTGGTTTTGGGGGCAGTGATTTTAGGCGCGATTTTAACCCCTTCCACAGATCCTCTCACCCAATCCCTGTTAGCAGGGGCGGTCTTGGGTCTATACTTTGGGGGCATTGGGGTGGTGAAATTAACGGGACGTTAGCAGTTTTTTGATAAAATTTGACGGCTGAAAACTAATTAAGCCAGAAAGCTAGAGATTGATTCTAGATTGAGTAACAAAGTGAAATATTTTTTCTTAACGGCAGGTTGGACAATAGGACGGGTGTGGGAATTTGGCGGTTTGTGGGATCACGCGAGTAGTTGGCGACGACCACCGCAGATAGAGCGATTAAATATCGGTATTTTAGAGGGAGAACAGGTTTTATGGCTTTATAAGGTGGAAGAAGCCGTGATTATGGTAGAAGTTGCCCCCAAGAGTGCCGAAATTGCCGATACTGTCCCCACCATCGGGCAAGTGGTGCTAAAACGCTTGATTAGTGCCGAACAAGTCCTCGAAATCCTGCAAAATGCCGAAGAAGTGCTGAGGAAGTAATCAGTTATCAGTTATCAGTTATCAGTCATAATTCCCCATCTCCCCACAGCCCACAGCCCACAGCCCACAGCCCACAGCCTACACCCTACACCCTACACCCCACACCCCACACCCCACACCCCACACCCTACACCCCACACCCTACA
>NZ_JASJFE010000530.1:0-8197 GCF_030067735.1 Microcystis sp. M53598_WE2
ATCGAGGTTGAAATGGATCTACGGATAATAAAGCTAAAGTTTCTTGGATATTTTGAACTAAAAAAGCCTGTTTTTTCACAACTTTTCGAGCATTTCTAATAAATATATTGGAGCGTAATAAAACAAAATTCACGAAAGGATTTCCTCCATGATTTGTTCAGGTGTCATGGGTTGACATTGACCTTGTGCAAATTCTTGTTGAGCTGCTTGAACATCTCTAATCAACTCTGTTCTTTTTTGATCTCGAAGACGATTCTGTAAGATATGAATGAGATTTTCTTGATCTTCAAGGGGAAGTTGCTCGGCTGCTTCTAAAATCTCTGCAAAGGTTGTTTGTATTGCCATTTTCTTAAGGGGCGATCGATTAAACTATCTAGAATTTACAATCAAGGATAAAAATAGCGAGAGTTACCGCATAACCATTTATTATATCGACATTTTTTGTCTAGTCAACCCAGAGGACAAAAAACAGAAACTTGACCTATATTCACCGGGTAAAGAATGTTATCTAGAAACATTCCCGACATTTCCGAAAATGGCCAAGGGTTGCTGATTTTTTTCTTAACCACAAAGACACAAAGGACACAAAGAGAGAGAGTAAGATATTTTCACTACTCTAAGAGCGCCAAGAGAGCCGAATCATCTAAGGACTAATATGAATTTGACTGAGAATATAACGCAAGCGATCATAATCATCCTTAAGTAAAACACTTAACTGTCTGCCCACATTCACTAACCATTGTCGATCGGCTTGACGCAATTGATACATCTGACGGATAGAAGCAGCTGCCAAAGCTTCCACGGGAGTATTTTTGACCTGTAATAAAATTCGTAAAAAGTCTAATTGTTCACTAAAATAAACCACTTCTAACGACTCACATTGATAAACCGCCTGATGAATTTGTGGGGGACGGGGAGGAATATATTGATAGATATAACCTCGCCCGGCACCATTGCCATTAAATTGTCCGGGTAAGGTTTCAAAACCGACAATAGTTGCCCGAAATTCCGTTTTTAACATAGCGAAAATCTGCGGCTGTTGTTCCCGCAATTCAGCCAAAGATAACCCCAAAGCTCTAGCGCGATGTACCGAATCGATGGGGGCAGTGGTGGCAAAGGTGACAATCCCAAAAATCTTATTACCCGTTTCTTCATCGTAGGCTTTTACCCAACTACCAAAAGCAGGCATAAAAGGAAAGTTTAACTCCTCTGGTTCCAAACATTGCGCTAAGAACTCGGTCGTCGTCGTCTCGATAACTTCGGCGATATGATCGGGATGGCGGTTATCCGTGGCCAATTGCGGTAAGGGTGGACGCATGGTTATTTTTTGCCTTTAGCGGGGGCAATAATTACTTCTTCTAATTCCGAGAGATTAAAGGTAACTAACTTATCCCAGTTGCCCCCCTCAAAAAGAACGGCCACTTTCCCATCGCTTAAACGCTGGGCTAAACCTTCAAATTTATAGTAGGTATCATCGGGATTGGTGACTCGAACGGTACTACCTGGCAAAATCATAGGATTGACGACGAAATTATAATTAACTGTCTTTTAGCTTATCAAAAATTAGTTATCGCTCGTCGGTCGTCGGCCGGCAATAAGAGGTATGAGGGGATTTGGCATCATCCCCGGACGAAAGGCTGTTTACCGAGAACTGAAAAAAGCTCCCCACTTCCCCAACAATGAATAATAGGTTCCAATCTCAGTGATCTGTGCTACCATTCGGGGTAAATTCAAGCGATCTCCAGACACCTATGAGCAAGGTTCTCGTGTTGAATGCCTCCTACGAACCGCTAAATATTACCAGTTGGCGGCGCGCGATCGTTTTATTGTTGAAAGGAAAAGCTGAATCCCTAGAACATAACGGAAAAGTGGTTTGTCGTGACTTACCCTTGCCTTCTGTTATCCGTCTTAGGCAATACGTCCGTGTTCCCTACAAGGAAATTCCTTTAACCCGTCGTAATATTCTCGAACGAGATCATCACACCTGTCAATACTGTCTCTACCGAGGTGAACAATTAACCATCGATCATGTGATTCCCCGTTCTCGCGGAGGGGGTGATACCTGGGAGAATCTAGTGGCGGCTTGTGTGCGTTGTAATGTGCATAAAGGCAATCGTACACCAAAAGAGGCCAATATGTCCCTGCACGCCCAACCCCGTCGTCCCTACAGTAGTCTCCACTTTGAGCTATTAAAGCACACCAGGGGGAATCACAATCACGAATGGCGTAAATATGTCATCGGCATTTAGGGTGAGAAAGGCATGGTGAAACCAAGACCAAAATTGATTCCCATGCCATTATTATTAGTCTGGGTGCGAGGATTGGCAACTCCCGTGCCTAGATAAACCGAACAACCAGGACAGGGGGAATTGACTCGGTAGCGCACCGCCATGGGATCATTGGGATCGGTGATAGTTACTCCCTGATTGTTTAAATCTTTAATTAGATTGGTGACGGGTTTGAAAAAATCGGCGCTGGGGGGTTGACTTGGTTGCAGTTCTAGGGTTTGTTCTTGGGAAGCAAGAACAATTTCCGAAGCGATAACTAGCAGTAGAGAGGTGGTTAAGCCAAATAAACCCAGATTATTTTTGATCTTCATTTTTTTATCACCGAGAGATTGTTAATTTCTTCTGGTAAGAATTTTAGCGTTTTCTCACCGGAAAAGACCCTACCCTAATCAGTAAAATTTTTTTACTGATTTCTACCATACTTATAATAAGCGGCACAAGCACCTTCACTAGAAACCATACAAGTACCGATGGGATGTTCTGGAGTACAAGCAGTCCCAAATACTTTACATTCCCAGGGTTTTAAAACACCTTTAAGAATTTCGCCACACTGACAAGCTTTGTGATCTTTAACGCGCTGATTGGGTAAAGTAAATTTCTTCTCCGCATCAAAATTACTGTACTCATCTCGCAGTTTTAATCCTCCTTGAGCAATTTCTCCTAAACCTCGCCATTCAAACTGATCCCGCAGTTCAAAAACTTGCTTGATTGCCGATAAAGCGACTCTATTTCCTTGATTTTGTACCACTCGATCGTACTGATTTTCTATCTCACATCTCTGCTCATCTAATTGTTTTAATACCATCCAAATTGATTGGAGAATATCCAAGGGTTCAAACCCAGAAACTACCACAGGTTTATGATATTCTTGGGCAATAACTTGATAGGGTTCTGTGCCAATTACCATGCTAACATGACCAGGACCAACAAAACCGTCTAACTGTAAATCTGGGTTATCTAACAAAACTTTCAGAGCGGGAATAATCACCACATGATTAGAAAATAAACTAAAATTAGTGATGCCATCTCTTTGTGCTTCTAAAACGGTTAAAGCGGTGCTAGGAACGGTTGTTTCAAACCCTAATGCTAAAAATATTACTTCTTTATCGAGATTTTCTCTAGCAATTTTTAAGGCATCGCGAGGAGAATAAACCATGCGAATATCATCACCTTTTGCTCGCGCTTGTAGCAGACTCAAATGGGAACCAGGGACACGCATAGTATCGCCAAAAGTTGTCAGAATTACGTTCGGTTTTTGTGCGAGAAAAATGGCATCATCTAAACGACCTCGCGGCATCACACAAACGGGACATCCGGGACCATGAATTAATTCGATAGTTTCTGGAAGTATTGCCTCGATACCGTATTTAAAAATTGAGTGGGTATGACCTCCACAAACCTCCATAATTTTAGTAACTTTTTGCCGCTTTTCAGAGATTCTTATCGATAATTGTTCTATTTGTTGAATTAATCCTGCCGCTTTAACCGGATCACGAAATTCATCAACGTATTTCATAACAAGCTTTCTCTCTATAAGTGGTTGGACAAAAGTAAAGTTAATTGTGGAGCCGGTCGTCGGTCGTCGGTCGTCAGTAATAATTGCCGTAATTTACATTTCTTAAGATAGACAACAGCATTAATTTGTGGCTAACTAATTAAGAACATTAATTATGATTAAATTCTTCCTCTAATTCCGCTAATTGTGTTAATAAATTTAAGGTTTCTTGCGCCTCATCTTCATCGATTCGATTCATGGCAAAACCCACATGAACTAATACCCAATCCCCTACACAAGTATTAGCAGGATGGTCTTCATCAACAATGCAAGCGATATTTACTTCTCTTTTTACACCCCCCACATCGACGAGAGCGAGATGATGGTTTTCATCAATAATTGCTGTAATTTGTCCCGGTATGCCTAAACACATAGTTTTTACCTTAAATCTAGTTTTTGTTAATTATGGGCTGATTTTTTGGGTAGAGATTGCAGTAATATCAACTGACAGCCCTTCTCATAAAGATGAAGTATAAGCTAATTTGGTATCGACTCCCGACGACTGGCTCCCGAAAAGGAAACCCGAGTCAAAGGTCATCCTTTTTACTTGCTCTTACCTGCCATTCTGGACTATTGCCCTCAAGAACAGCTTTTTTTCCCGTATCTTTTTTAAGATTTCCCCTGTCCCGGACCGTGGACACTATCCCAACAAGGGTAAAACTTTTGTATTAGGGACTACATCTATGATAAGAAATTATTCAATCAATCGATCGGGTGACATTCTAGGCTATGATTTCCCTGACTATAGTTATTTCTCTACATTAAGGAAAATCTACGATGACAACCTTTCCCATCGATTTGAGTGCCTATAAACCCATCAGTCTCGACCCCAGTAACCCCACCCTCACCGACCACCAAAGAAGCGCCCTAAAAGCCAATATCCAACTTTGTCGCGATGCTATCATCTTTTTTACTGCCACGGGTGCGGCCCGGGGTGTGGGTGGACACACCGGCGGTCCCTACGATACCGTCCCGGAAGTGGTGATTCTCGATGCTCTTTTCCGCAGTCAACCTAGTCAATTTGTACCAATCTTCTTCGATGAAGCAGGACACCGCGTCGGTACTCAATATCTCATGTCTGCGTTAGAAGGTTCTTTACCCGCAGAACAATTAATGCACTACCGCGAGGCCAATTCTAAACTCCCCGGACACCCGGAATTAGGATTAACCCCAGGCGTAAAATTTAGTTCTGGCCGTTTAGGACATATGTGGCCCTACGTTAACGGTGTCGCTTTAGCTAACCCCGGAAAAACCGTTTTTTGTTTAGGTTCCGATGGTTCTCAACAGGAAGGCAATGACGCGGAAGCTGCCCGTTTAGCCGTGGCTCAACACATCAATGTTAAGCTGATTATTGATGATAATGATGTGACGATTGCTGGTAATCCTTCCAAATATTTACCCGGTTATGATGTGGCTAAAACTCTCGCCGGTCATGGACTAAAAGTGTTAGTGGGAGATGGGGAAGATATCGATAGTTTGTATCGCAATATCTGTGAAGCAATTAATACTCCCGGCCCGATTGCGATTATTAATAAACGTCCCATGTGTCCCGGTATCGAAGGTTTAGAAGGTTCTAACCACGGTCATGATGTGATTTCTGTACCCTTGGCTTTGAAATATTTAGAGGCAAAAGGACACAGTGCCGCCGTGGAATATCTCAACAGTATTAAGAAGCCTTCTAATGACTATAAATTCCTCGGTTCTGGGGATAAATGGGGTTCTAACCGCAACGTTTTCGGCGAAGCGGTAGTCAGTCTTTTAGGCAAAATGAGCGAAGAAGAACGCAAGGCTAAGGTATTAGTAGTAGATAGCGATTTAGAGGGTTCCTGCGGTCTGAAAATTATCCACGATAAACATCCCGAAGTGTTTATTCCTTCCGGTATTATGGAACGGGGCAATCTTTCGGCAGCCGCTGGTTTTGGTATGGAAAAAGGTAAACAGGGAATTTTCGCCACCTTTGCCGCTTTTCTAGAAATGTGTATTTCTGAAATCACCATGGCGCGTTTGAATTATTCTAATCTTTTATGTCATTTTTCCCATTCCGGTATCGATGATATGGCGGATAATACCTGTCACTTTGGTTTGAATAATTTCTTTGCCGATAATGGACTCGATGACGGTTACGAAACCCGTCTTTATTTCCCGGCCGATGCGGCACAAATGACCGCTTGTGTCGAGGCAACTTTCCATCAACCCGGTTTACGTTTTATCTTCTCGACTCGTTCTAAAACTCCCAATATTCTTGATACTAACGGTCATAATTTCTTTGGCGATGGTTATACCTTTGTCCCTGGAAAAGATGAAGTAATTCGGGAAGGCACTGCCGGTTATATCATCAGCTTTGGAGATGGTTTATACCGCGCTTTAGATGCAGTGGAACGCTTAAAACAAGAAGGTGTTGACGTGGGTTTAATTAATAAACCGACTCTCAATGTGGTGGATGAAGAAATTATCGCTAAAGTTGGTAGTTCTCCCTTTGTTTTAGTGGTAGAAGCATTTAACCGTCGTACGGGTTTAGGTAGCCGTTATGGTTCTTGGTTACTCGAACGCGGTTTAACTCCTAAATACGCCTATATCGGTACTCACCACGAAGGTTGTGGCGGTTTATGGGAACAGTTCCCCCACCAAGGTATTGACCCAGTTGGTATCATTAGTAAAGTTAAATCTTTAATCGCTTAGATAGTATTTTAGGGTGGGCTTTAATCAGTTATCAGTTATCAGTTATCAGTTATCAGTAAACAGTAATTAGTAAACAGTCATCAGAACGTAGGTTGGGTTGAAGCATGAAACCCAACGCCTGCATCGGTTACGCTACCGCTAACCCATCCTACAAATAATTGTGCCTCCCTACTTAGGTTTTAGATTCGGCCCTTGTGAACAGTAATCAGTAATCAGTAATCACTGGACATCTTTAATAATTAAGATTTTAGCTTGGTTGAGAGATTGAACATTTGTACTAAAATTTCCAAGACGCAGTTTAAATCCCTGACAGCTTATAAACTTTAGCCGCTTAAATCGCACCATTGAGGGGAAATCCCCCTGAACTAGGTACGGTAAGCCCCTAGAAGCCAACAAACCGGTCAATCTAGAATAGTCTCAAGGGTATAAAAGTAATCTCTTATAGAAAATGCAGCCAACCAATCCACAACAATTTACAGAAAAAGCTTGGGAGGCAATCGTCAAAACGCCGGACATTGCCAAACAGAACAGCCAGCAACAAATCGAAAGCGAACATCTAATGAAAGCCCTTCTCGAACAGGAGGGATTAGCGGGCAGTGTCTTTAGTAAAGCTAATATTAGTCTAGCCCGTTTGCGGGATCGAACCGATGATTTTATCCGTCGTCAACCGAAAATCTCTAACCCCGGCGACTCGATTTATTTAGGTCGTAGTTTAGATAGTTTACTCGATCGAGCAGAAAATTATCGCCGAGAATTTGGAGATGACTTTATCTCGATCGAGCATTTGATTTTAGGTTACGCTAAAGATGATCGCTTCGGTAAAAATATTTTTCAAGAATTCGGACTTACCGAAAACAAACTCAAGGAAATTATTCAACAAGTCAGAGGTAGTCAAAAAGTGACCGATCAGAATCCAGAAGGCAAATATGAGGCCCTAGCAAAATACGGACGGGATCTCACCCAATTGGCACGGGAAGGTAAATTAGACCCCGTAATTGGACGGGATGACGAAATCCGTCGCACCATTCAGATCCTCTCGCGTCGGACTAAAAATAACCCAGTTTTAATCGGGGAACCGGGAGTAGGAAAAACAGCCATTGTCGAAGGATTAGCCCAGCGGATTATTAACCGTGATGTGCCAGAATCTCTGTTAGATCGGACTCTCATTTCTCTCGATTTAGGTGGCTTAATTGCGGGAGCAAAATATCGCGGAGAGTTTGAGGAAAGATTAAAAGCTGTCCTCAAGGAAGTCACCGATTCCCAAGGCAATATCATCATGTTTATTGATGAAATTCATACCGTTGTCGGTGCGGGAGCCACTCAAGGGGCAATGGATGCGGGCAATTTATTAAAACCAATGTTAGCCCGGGGTGAATTGCGTTGTATTGGGGCCACTACCCTCGATGAATACCGCAAATATATCGAAAAAGATGCGGCGTTAGAAAGACGTTTTCAAGAGGTTTTAGTGGATGAACCAAATGTGGTCGATACTATTTCGATTCTTCGCGGTCTCAAAGAACGTTATGAGGTGCATCATGGGGTGAAAATTGCCGATAATGCTTTAGTGGCAGCGGCACTGCTTTCTAATCGTTATATTAGCGATCGCTTTTTGCCGGACAAGGCCATTGATTTAGTTGATGAAGCGGCGGCAAAATTGAAGATGGAAATCACTTCC
>NZ_JASJFE010000924.1:0-3156 GCF_030067735.1 Microcystis sp. M53598_WE2
AACTGAGTCAGGACAAAGCCAAAAATCTCTACTTGGGCGATCAGTCGATCGAGTTCTTGACAAGAAAGACCGGTTTGAAAGAGACTGCGCTTTAATAGCTGTAATTCGGCTAAAAACTCGGAACCGGAGCGATAGATGTTGGTTTCGTTGAGTTTAGTTAATAATTGTCGTTCTTCCGGGTCATTGAGGCGATCATTGCGATCACGCGTATTTTCCAGACGTTTTTGAATAAAGGCCAATTTGAGGCGATAGGGTTCCTGACGGTAGCGAATTGCTAACTGGCTATAGATTTCGGGCATTTGCTGTTTATCTCTGTCCAGGGAGTCCAGCAACTCCGGCAAGACGTGACACCAGTGCAGGGAGGCACTTAAAATACTGGTCAGGTCGCGAATAGCATCGAGATATTTTTTAATAACGAGATTGCGCTGATAACAGCAGGTTTTCCAGGTGACTTCGGGGGTAACGGAGGGATTGCCATCCCGATCTCCCCCGACCCAAGAACCGAAGCGACAGAAGTTATTTTTCGGCGCTTGTAAACGGGGAAAGGAGGATTGTAGGCTTTGCTGCAGACGCAGGGTTAACTGGGGTAGGGAATCAAAGAGAACTTCATCGAAGTAGTGCAGGGCATAATCCACTTCATCGACGACGGTGGGTTTAAATTGGTGTAGTTCATCTGTTCGCCACCAAAAACGTATTTCTTCTTTTAACTGTTTGGTGACTGTTTGTGCTTCTCTGGAGTTAGTTAACCCCATACTGCGAAAGATTTCTTCTGCTTGGTCAAGTTTTTCGAGAATGCCTGAGATACGGCGCTGTTTAATGCGAATGGTATGACGGACAATTTCCGTGGGGTGGGCCGTGAAAACCAGACGAATATCTAACTGATCGAGAAGACGCTGAATTTCTTGGGGAGGGACGTTAACCTGTTTGAGATAGGGAAATAACCAGTGAAATAGTCCCGATTTTGGGCCGGAGTGATCGGACTCGTTCAGGGTTTTTTCTAGCCAATCGGCCCCGACAATGGTGGCTAAAAGGCTTTTTTGCGTTGGGTCAGCCTTGGGACTTTCGTTTTCTTCCCCGATCACCGTCCGTCGCAGTAGTTGCTGATCCCTTTGTTCGTAGTGTTGTTCGATTATATTTATTAACTGGAAATAGAGGGCAAAAGCGCGGGTAACTTTGATCGCTTCCCCTAGTTCCAAGTCTTCGATCATTTTGGCGATCGTTGCTTCTGGACTATCATCGGTCACTTGTCCTTCCTCAGAACAGAGATGGCGCAGTAATTCCAGTAAATCGACTAATTCTTGACCACATTCGGAGACTAAGACTTCTTTCCATAAATCTTCGATTAATTTCAGTCTTTGCTGCAGAAACAGGTTGGAAGTGCTGAAAATATCCTGTTCGGTTTCGGTCGAGGAGACAAGGACGCTCATAATTTCAGTAAAAAGTGAAAAGGAGATAGGAGTTAGGAGTTAGGAGTGGGGGGTGGGGTGTTGGGTGTTGGGGTAGTGGGGCAGTGGGGAATTTAGCTGAAATTTCCCGATCTCCCTAAATCCCGATCTCCCTAAATCCCTATCCCCTGTTCCCTGATATATCGGGATGTACTTTGTTGAAATGATTAGTTCTTAGGGTTTGTCAAAAATGAGATTATATCCCAAAGAATCACATTTTTTCCTATTTTTAACAAAAATTTCACTATTTTTGCCTCTTTTCAGGGGTCAAAAGGACTTTTTTCTTGGATTATTGGTCACTGTTGACCGGTAACTGATCGGGAATATTGAGCAGCGGCAAGCGATCGCCCCGAAAGATTTCCTCGCTGTCTTTCCCGACTTCTATCAACCAATTATTCATAGAACGTAGTCCCAAGTAGGATAAAAGAAAGGGACTGACCGCTAGACTAAGCCAAAGCTCGATCGGTTGAGTTTTCATGGCAATTTCTCGGTTAAAGGACGGCGTTTGATCCGACGAATCGGAAAATTAGCAATCAGGGCTGTAGTCCGTTGGTCACTTTCTAAGAGTAACTCGGTTTCCTCGGTGTCGATATCAAGATAACGACTGACCACTTCTAAGATTTCTTGACGCATCATATTGAGAAGTTCGGGACTAAGATCGGCGCGATCATGGGCCAGAATAAGTTTTAAGCGTTTTTTAGCTTGGTCGCCACTTTTGCCCGAACCGCGCCATGCTAGAAGTTTATCGATCAGGTCATTCATAGTAGGTTAAGGGGTTGAGATGAGAGAGTTTAAGGCCCAAACAAGCGACGACGCAGACGAGTAAGAAAACCTTCTTGACCGGCCATTAAATCTAGAAACGGCACATCGCGACCCTGTAAACGCTGGGCAATGTTTCTAAAGGCCATAGAGGGGAGAGAAGTCTTCTCCTCTAATACTAATGGTTCTCCTTTATTAGTGGAAATAATAATTCTTTGATCGTCGGGAATAATCCCCAACAGGGGAATTACCAATAAGTCGAGAATGTCCTCGACGCTGATCATCTGGTTAAGTTGGATCATTTCTGGCCGCAGCCGGTTGACAATCAGACGGATACTCTTAATATCTTCGCTTTCTAGTAATCCCACCACGCGATCGGCATCTCTCACCGCCGACATTTCCGGAGTAGTAACGATGATCGCTTCCTGGGCAGCGGCGATCGCATTGCGAAAACCCATTTCAATTCCTGCCGGGCAATCAATCAATACATAGTCATAACTTTTTGACAATTGAGCGACTAAATCCTTCATTTGCTCGGCAGTAATTGCCTCTTTGGTGCGATTTTGTGCCGCCGGTAATAGAACCAGATTTTCCTGTCTTTTATCCTTAACTAAAGCTTTATCAAGGCTACAATCTCCCGCCACCACATCGAGCGCAGTATAAACGATACGCTGTTCTAATCCTAACAATAAATCGAGATTTCTCAGTCCGAAATCAGCATCGACAAGGGCGACTCGACAGCCTAATTGAGATAAGGCTGAACCTAAGTTCGCCGTTACTGTCGTTTTACCAACTCCTCCCTTTCCCGATGTCACCACAATTACACGAGCCATAATTTATATCAGTTATCAGTTATCAGTTACCGGTTATCAGTTATCAGTTATCAGCTATCAGTTATCAGTTATCAGTTATTGGTTTGATAGAGTTTTTCGTTTCAACGCAGTTAATCCCT
>NZ_JASJFE010000982.1:0-5574 GCF_030067735.1 Microcystis sp. M53598_WE2
CAAAGGAGACAGGAGACTCGGAGACAGGAGACAAATTTACCATACTTTTGCCTTTTGCCTTTTGCCTTTTGACTCTTGCCTTTTTCTGGCTGACAACTGATAACTGATAACTGATAACTGATATATGCGTGCAGTAATTTGTGGATATTATGGGAGAGGAAACGGAGGAGATGAGGCATTATTAGTGTCTCTATTACAGATGCTGCCCTCAGCAATTAAACCTATTGTTTTGTCAAATAATCCCAGAGAAACCAGTCAACGTTATGGGGTGGAAACCTGTCCTAGTCGGGATTGGTGGCAAGTTTTTCAGACTCTTAAAAAAGCCGATATATTTATCTGGGGTGGCGGCAGTTTAATGCAGGATGTCACCAGTTTTGCCAGTCCAATTTATTACGGTGGTTTAATGGCTCTTGCTCAATTATTGGGCTTAAAAACTATTGCTTGGGGGCAGGGAATTGGACCATTAAATAGACCTTTTACCCGTTGGTTAACCAAAAAAGTTTTACAAAAATGTAGTTTAGTTAGTGTGCGCGATGATACTTCGGCTCATTTAGTCGCCAATTGGGGTATTCATCCCATTGTTGCCCCCGATCCAGTATGGGCTTTAGACGCTCAATCAGTCAAGGGATTATCGGATTTACCCGCCCCAAGAATCGCCGTCAATTTACGTCCCCATCCCCTATTAACCCCGGCAAAATTAGATAAATTAACCCAAGCTTTAATTGATTTACAAATCAGTACGGGGGCGTTTATTCTCTTAGTCCCTTTTCAAAAGTCGCGGGATTTGCCCCTTTGTGAAGCTGTAGCCTGTCAATTAAGGGAAAATCATAAAATTATTAGTTTAGAGGATCCAAGACAGTTAAAAGGCTTATTTCGCGGGGTAGAAATGGTGATCGGAATGCGCTTTCATAGTTTAATTATGGCCGCAGCAGAAGATTGTCGTTGTTTTGCCCTGAGTTATGATCCGAAAGTGTCGCGATTAATTGCCGAAGTACCGATGCCGGGTTGGGAATTAGATCAGTTACCAGAGGCAGTTAATGATATTAGTACCACTTGGATTGATTTTTATGCCAATGGAGAGGGATTAACTAGAGATCGCAAACATTTTTTAATCGATCGAGCTTTAATTCATCGAGAAATTTTATCTAGATTGGTGAGCTAATTTTTATGTCGAGTGCGATTACCGATGCCAGGGCTATTTCATTCTAAAAAGTCTCAAAATATGCTTAAGTCCTTGTTGTGGCATAGGTTTTGATCAAGGGGAAAGGAGGCACTCGGCACATCCCCATCCTGCTTCGGTCTCGTGTGGGGACTTCCCGTGCCATATTTTCGTTAAGGGCAGTAAAGGGATCGTTAAATCAATCAGAAATTGTTATAGCCCATTTCCTCCAGAGCCTAGCATAGAGGGGAAACCTCCTTTATCCCTAGGTAATTGCATGAATGGACTACAACAACAGATTATCAGTCTTGAGCAGAAAGTCGAGCGTCTCCAGGATATTGTCGAAAGCCTCAGCCAGCAAATTGCTATCCTAGCTGGGGATAAATCGAGTCATTCCAGGCGAGAATCCCTGGAAATGGTCGGTTTTTCCGAGTTATCCGATAATAGCCTCTACGATCATAAAGATATTCTCCGGGATCACGGTGGCAAACAAGCCCCAGCTGTCAATGGCGATAATTCTTTTGCCGATGAAATCCAAATTCGCCGATTAACGGCACAATTGACGGCGGCCTACAATCGCATTGCCGCCCTCGAAGAACAATTACTCAGCTATCGCATCCATTCCTAGTTAATTGCTGCCCAGAGGATTGGGTAAACTGGGCAAGGTGGGATTAGTCGGCAAATTGGGCAAAGGATTGCTATTTTCCGGGGTGGGATTATTAGCCTCCCCCGATAGAGTCGCTAAAGCCACACGATCACCGCCTACCTGTCGCAGTAGGTCTAAAACCCCAACCACTTCGTTATAACTGGCATTTCTGGAGGCATTCAGTACCATCAGTCCATTGGGACTATATTGATGATAATTCTTGATTGCCTCGAATAACTGGAGGCGAGTCACCATCTGTTTTTCGACGTAGAGTTGTCCGAAATCATCGAGACTAACCACCAACATTTCCCGCATCGGGGTGGTAGCGGTACTAGCTTTCGGTAAATCAAGACTGATAGCCTGTTGGCGAGATAATCCCACTGCACCGAGAATAAAGAAAGTGAGAATACAGAAAATTACATCGATCAAGGGAATGATATTAACCTGCACATCCTCTTGAATGCGGTGTTGATCATGCCATAATTTGAGCGGACGAGCCGTAATATGGCTACTTTTTGGCTTTTTGTGGTTAAGAGATTTAGTTTCGGCCATGCTTGATAAGGGAGAGATTTAGCGATCGAGAGGTTTTTCTAGGTTAGCACTGAGGGCGTATTGTTGGTCTTCTTGGTGTAACCAGCGTTGGCGGTAGATAATTTCTAAATCACTGCCGGCCTTGCGAAAAATTCGGGCTTGATTGAACCAGAGTCCCTGAAAAACACGATAGAAAGCGAGGCTAAAAATAGCGACAATTAAGCCGGTAGCGGTGGAAATTAAAGCTTCACTAATACCTAAAGTTACTCCCGCCGTCGAGGAAGTTCCCAGGTCACTTAATTGAATATTGGCCAAAGAGGTAATTAAACCGAGTACCGTCCCTAATAATCCTAACAGGGGAGAAAGGGCAATGACTGCCTCAAGGATTTTATCGCCCCGTTTCATTAGGGATAATTGTTCATCGGCAGCCGATTCGAGGGCAAAGTGAAAAACCTCTGGATCTGGATTTTCTAAGCGCAGGGGAGCATAAAGATAGCTACCGATGGGGTGATTGCGGGAATCCCTAGCGACTTTTGCTGCCAAATCCCAGTTACGGATGGCGGATTCCATAATGCGATTTAAAATCTGGCCCTCACTGAGGAGAGTACGACTCCAAAACCAAATTCGTTCGATAATAGTGCTAAGAGCTAAAATAGACAGAAAAAGCAGCGGCCACATGGCCACTCCGCCTTTTTGGATTAAATCAGTTATACTCACGAGTTGTTTTGTTCCTCCAATACCGGGCGATTCGGGGTTGATTATTTAGTTTAAGATTTAAGTCGATCGATTGACATTTATACTTTTTATACCATTTTTCAAAAATCGTGCCATACTTAAGGCGTTTCTCCTAAAGATGAAGTATAACCTGATAGGGCATCCTCTACTGTCTCGGAGTCTCGACTAGGAAATTAATTCTGCACGACTACTGATAGCCGTTATCAGTTTTTTAGCCGTCGGCTTTTTTTGATCACTTGCCAAAAAACCCACCTTCTGCTGCAAACTAACGTCGTCTCAACAAATTTTTCATCTCTCCCCAGATAGAAAGTTGACCACCTAGACTAGAGGGATGGGTGAAAATTCCCTGACGGGGACTGAATAAAAAGGCCAACATAAATAGGCTAAAAGCGACAAGCACGATCGCCGGTCCAGAGGGTAAATTCCAGTAATAACTTAAATACATCCCACTGATACTAGAAATAATACCCACACCCACACCTAAACCCATGACTTGATGGAGACGGGTAACTAAAAGATAAGCAGTGGCCGCGGGGGTAATCAAAAGGGACAAAACGAGGATTACTCCCACCGCTTGGAGACTAGCAACGATGGTCAGACCGATCAGGAGCATTAAGCCTAAATCTAATAAATTTACCGGTAAACCCGCCGCTTGCGCCCCGATTTTGTCGAAAGTGTAGAATAATAGTTCTTTATACAGGAGCAAAACGGTTAACAAAACGATAACGGCAATAATTAGGGTATCGCGGATGTCGGCAGCAGTGACACCCAGAATATTGCCGAAGAGAAAGTGATTCAGGTCAATTTTGTTGTTTTTTTGGATGAGAGTGATCAGGGTGATGCCAAGGGCAAAAAAAGCCGAGAAAACGATCCCCATGGCCGCATCTTCTTTGATTGGGGAACGATTACGGATCAAGTTAATCAGTAGAGTACTGACCATTGAGGCTAGTAAAGCACCCAGTAGCAGATTAAAATTACCAATAAAAGCGATCGCTAATCCGGGTAAGACCGAGTGACTGATGGCATCGCCCAAGAGGGCCAAACGTTGTACCATCAGGTAGGTTCCCACCACCGCACAAATGATCCCGACGATGATAGCTTCAATTAGGGATCTCTGCATGAAACTATACTGTAAGGGTTCGATTAATCCTGTTAATAGATTGTTGCCCATGAATCTGCCTTGGGGTTAAATTTTTCTGATTCTCGATCGAGGTTTTGCTCCTAGGGTCCATCTTCTAAATCGGGGGAGAAGATAGGTTAGGATAATTAGGATTAATTGTAAGTTTTTTCGCTCCTAACTGCCGCCATGGATACCCCCGTTCTTTCCTCAACTTTTTTTCTGACTCTCCTGCTCATGGTGGGATTATTCTTTTTTATTCGCGGTTCCGTCAAAGAGCGTATCGAACAGCGTGTCTATCTTACCAGTACCAGTGACGACCAACTATTAGAACAACTGCGAGATTATTTTGACCGACGTTCCTATCAAGTCAAGGCGATCGAACCCGAACAGAATATTGTCAGATTACAGGGGTTTGTGCCGCCTAGCCCCTTCCTAGCGATATTTTTGACAATTTTGGCGGCCTTGGGTTTATTTTGCTTCTCACTGGTGTTATCGTTGTTATTTCCCGATACTAATCCCTATATTTTTGCTCTTGTGGGTTTATCTCCCCTCGCGGGTGTTTTCTATTGGCAAAAAGTCGGCCGTTTAGAAGAAGTGGCTTTTAAAGTAGAAAGCAAATCTCAGCAAACGGAATTAACTGTCAAAGCCCATCGGGACGAGTTAAGACAACTACAAGATAGTTTAACCTTTCTGGAAAGACAATAAGCTTTTTATGCCCTACGAGCGCCTAATTTATCTGGCCGATACCGATGCGGCCGGTGTGGTTTACTTTGCCCATCTTCTCTCGATCTGTCATGAAGCCTACGAGTTTTCTTTAGCACAATTTGGCATCAATATCAAGGATTTTTTGAAAGATTATACAGTTGCCCTACCAATTACTCAAGCGGAAATCCAGTTTTTTCGGCCTCTTTTTTGTGGTGATCGCATACAAATTGATTTCACTGCCCGATCCCTGAGCGAAAACGAGTTTCAATTGCAGTATAAAATTTATTTGGCTGAAATCCTGGTCGCAAAAGCGAAAACTCGCCATGTGTGCATCGCTCCCACCGCTAGAAAAAGAATCCCTTTACCGGAATCTTTAAAACATTGGTTAGGATATTTATCAACCCTAGAGGAGACTGGTATTTAAGGGATGATTTGGGCAGATTTAACGATAATTTTAACTAGGGATTGGTGGCACAATGCTTGGCAATTATTTAACCTTAGCACCGGGAGGATTATCTGGAATTCTTTTCTGGCCTTTATTCCCTTTATCCTTAGCTTTTGGCTATTTCGTATCGCCCTCGATCGTTCCCTACTCTGGTGGTTAATTCTCTTAGTTTTTGTGCTTTTTTTACCCAATGCTCCCTACATTCTCACCGATAGCATTCATTTAATCTCTTA